>JAGQKX010000009.1 GCA_020429905.1 candidate division WWE3 bacterium | reverse complement strand
ACGGATTTTCTCGTACCGAGACCCTTAACCAGCATGATATCTATTTTGACACTTCTGACTGGCATTTTTATAACCACCTCGCATCTTTCAGACTTCGGCTTATTGATGGGGCCGACCATTCGCTCACGTTTAAAAAGGTGTTTTATTCCCCAAAAGGGAAACAAAATTTCATCACGGAAGAAATCACGATTGATACTCCTTTCAAGGACTTCAAAGCCATAAATAAATTATTTGATCGTCTTGAATTAGAGAGCCCTGAGGAATCACTGATCAACGGGCGAACGCTACAGAAGCACCTGCTGCAATTAGGGTTACAGTCGGAACAACAAGTACATAAAGTCAGACAAGTCTACGTTAGTCCGGATGCAGAACTTGTGATTGATATGGTTGATAATGTCGGAATCTTAATTGAACTGCGTAACACCACAATAGACACCTCAGAACTGATTCAAAACATTTTGGAAGAAAAAGAGTGGAGCCCAACAGCGATGGCTACAAGTTTTATCTGGCTTAAAAATGTAAAGGAATTTGATCATCATGAAACAGCGTTCGAGAAATTTACCGAGGATCCGCAGTGGAATGTCTGGGAACACGAACAAAAAATTTATAAAAAGCTTATAAAATCAGCTTAACCCCTCAATGTATCCCGTAGTATAATCGTTTCACATTTCAGCACATTTCCAGTTTCCAAAGGTAGGTACACGGAATGAAATTCCTGATCTTGTTTGGCCCCCCCGGTGCCGGAAAAGGCACTGTCGCCCGAAAAATCGAGCGCGCCATCAGCATCGCTACTGGCGACTTATTCAGGGATCATCTCAAAAGAAATTCTGAGCTTGGGCAAAAAGCAAGAGCTTTCATGGACGACGGCAAACTTGTTCCAGATGACATCACGATCGCAATGCTTAAAGAACGGCTGGAGCAGCCAGACTGTCAACAAGCCGAACTCATTATTCTGGATGGTTTTCCAAGAACAAAACCTCAAGCAGAAGCATTTCTGGAGAGTTTCCCTGAGGCAGAAATCCTGACGATCTATTTGTCTGTCAAAGATGACGTGATCGTTAATCGACTCATTGGTCGTTGGACTTGCCCCAAATGCAAACGAACTTACAACACCAACCTCCATGCAGCCATCATCAAAGGGGGAAATTGCGTTACGGAAAAATGCGAAACTCCACTCGAACGTCGGCCCGATGATGAATCGGAGGAAACAATCAGAACACGGTTGAAGGTGTATCACCGAGAAACCAAACCAGTTCTCGGATTTTTACGAGAGAAAAAATTGACTATCAAAAGAGTCATGGGCAATAAACCACCTGAAACGGTGTTGAAAAATGTCAAAAAAGCCCTGGGCTGAAATCGTATTGGCGCTGAAATGAAATGAGGTCCTTGCATGGAAACCAAGGACCTCACCGAGCTTTTTTATTCACAACAAACTGGAGATTTGGTATTCTGTAAAGGTGAAAGATCAACGTGGTTTGGCCGAAATATTTTTGCTTGTTGGTGCGGTAGTTATTGTGGTGGTCATTGCATTTTTTTATACAAGCCGCGCGGCTTATACTACTCCAGAATCATCTAACGAAAATCAGCCTACCCCAACTTCCAACTCAATCTCGCCTACAATCTCCCCAACTCCAACCGTAGACACGTTCCCGACTGTTGAACCGACGGCATTTCCAACCATTGCGCAATCGCTTGATTTTCATGACTGTTTCCAGGCAAACGACGACAGTGAAGGATTGTTTATCCAACCGACGCTCAGTGAAATTGCTCAACGATGTCCCATTTTTCTCTTTTCCTCACTCAGAACCGCCAGTGTGAATAATATTTTCGAAACCGAAGATACCGTGACCATTTATCAATCTGGCGTAGTCTACGTTCTGTATAAACAAAAACCCAATTTCCCCGACGAAAACCTTGGAAATTCAATACTAAGGAAAACGATTACGGAAGATTCTATTATCGTGACCAGTGATAGCGGAGCGTTCCCTAATAATGTCGTTGATATAGCATCGTGTACTACACCGGACCAATCTTCGTGTACTCCCCTTGAAAAAGGAATTTTGGTCAACCTTTATGGAGTAAATGTTTTTTGGCTTGAAATTTTTGGAAGCACCGTCAATGATTATTTTGAGAACAACGAGATTAACTCAATCATTATGACTCTCAGTAGAATATAATCTACCCCAATGGAACCCAACGAAATCATAGATAAAACAATTAAATACGTGAGAGATACTCTTGAAGGTGAGGGATCGGGACATGATTGGTGGCATGTGTATCGGGTTTGGAAGACCGCTCATGTTATCGGTGAAAAAGAGGGAGCTGATCTGGTAATCGTTGAGCTTGCGGCGCTGCTTCACGATATTGCTGATTGGAAATTTCATGAAGGAGATGAAGATATCGGGCCCAAGACGGCTGAAAAGTGGTTGACCGGACTGAACCTTGAGCAGGAAACCATTGCTCATATCACAGGAATTATCAAAAACATTTCTTTCAAAGGAGCCGGTGTAGCCGATCATATGGACTCATTAGAAGGAAAGGTCGTCCAAGACGCTGATAGACTTGATGCTATTGGGGCAATTGGAATAGCCCGCTGTTTTGCCTATGGAGGATATACTCATCGGGAAATATATAATCCGGATAAAAAACCTGAATTACACGAAAATAAAGAAAAATATAAGAATAGCGACAGTCCCTCAATTAATCATTTTTACGAAAAGCTGCTGCTGCTTAAAGATCGAATGAACACAAAAACCGCAGTAGAAATGGCAAATGAACGACACCAGTTTATGGAACAATTTTTGGAACACTTCTATCTCGAATGGGATGCAGAAGTATAAATACTAGATACACCCTATAAGACGGCCATTTTCGAACCCTGTAGCATGTGATAGAATACTTTCAGCCTCTGCTGCCATAGAGTATTCATATGAATGTTATTGCTATAGCTACACAACTCTGGAAACCCAAAAAACTCGTCTACAATTCGAAGGCGGTTTTTGGTGAGAAAGCTCGAGTAGCAGCCATCATCCCGACGTTCAATCCTGATTCTGCTCTTTACCGATTGGTAACAGCATTACATGCGTATAACCCAAGCATGCACATTGTGGTTGTCGATGACTGCACGACTTCAAAATATCCCCACAATAGCGTACTTAATAAAATTAACAATTTATCAGCAAAAAACGATCAAATAACCCTGATCCATACACCCGAAAACAAACTCAAAGCCGCCGCGACCAATTTTGGTCTGACCTATATAAAAAATTCCCAGACACATCCTGATGTCATCGTTACGTTTGATGATGATGTAGAAGTTGAACCAAATACAATTGCGCTGCTGGTGAAGGCGTTGCAAGAAAATGCAGAAATTGGAGCGGCATGTTCACAAGTCAGGGTTGTCAATAAAAATAAAAATTTACTCACTCGATTACAGGCTCTCGAGTATCATGGGTTTAATATTTCTAAAATCGCCGATAACGGTTTCATTCAAGGACCATTGGTTATGCAGGGGATGCTCGTGGCTTTTAGATATTCTGCGTTAATAGAGGTCGGTGGATTTACAGCCAAACACCTCATCGAAGACTATGACATTACCGCTCGACTTAAACAACACGGCTGGCAAGTGATGGTCCAACCGGGAGCCGCCGCATGGACTGAAGTACCAACCCAGTTTGGTAAACTCTGGAGACAACGGGTGCGCTGGACAACCGGAGGACTTCAGGTTGTTACCAGTCATCTGCGTTACATACCATCCATTATCCAAGACCTGATCGGACACCTGTCATTTATTTTTATGATGACGTTTATCACGTTATCGTTCATGCTCCCCAACCATCAGGAAGCCTCTCCACTCGTTCAACTCCTTATCCTATTCGCCATCTTTCAATTTTTTATTTCATTTGTTTTTAATGTCTTTACCCTTCTTGTTTATCAAGACGCTGACATTGTTGATTGGTTGATTCGCCTGAGTCTCATCCCAGAATTTATTTATAGCAATATTTTAAGTTGGTTATTAATCGGAACGTATTCGTATTTTTTATATAAGCGTATTGTTTCAAAGTTACTCGAGATGGTGCCGGGATTGAAAAAAATATCTCAGGCTAGTAAAAAAACATTTTTTGAATTCGGTTACTCAGATACCTGGGGAACCAGATAATACAAATCTAGGGGGTGAACAAAAACTATGACAAATTATACGCAGGGAGCAGTTATCGGAGCTGCCACAACATTACCAGCTACAACAGCAGCTGGGCTTATTATGCTTAATCGCGCTAACGCATGGATCATTGCCGGTCTATTGTTACTTACTGGAGTGAACCTCGTTTTGAGTGCGGCTATGATCAGTCGATATCTCATTAATAAGCGAAGAGCTAACGAATAATCATGCGCAAGCTATTTAAATGGTATACATTTGATGGACCGTATTTGTTATTGGGTATTATTCTCGCCCTCAGCACCATTCAATTATGGTATATGGTGAAAGGGTTCGGGGTAATTTGGGCTTCTAACCCAATACCAGCCGTAGTTACCCAAATATTAGGACAAGACGCTGAACAGTCAGATTTAGGAGCACTGTATATCGCCAAGCCAACAGAAACATATCTCTCCTCTGATCAACCGGAAGAAAAAGAAAATATTTCAAACTTACGGCCATCAAGTATCACCATTACCAAAATCAACCTGGATTTGCCTGTAGTTTCAGTCCCGCTTCAGAACGGAACCTGGAAGGTCTACGACTACGTTGCTAACTATGCAGAAGGAACGAGTCTGATTGGCAAAGAGAGCGGAAATGTTGGGTTGTATGGTCACGATCGCGACCAAGCTTTTCGCAACATCAAGCTTTTATCCGAGGGAGATACAATTTCGGTTACCACTATTGAGGGATATAGTGTACAATACACAGTATCAGAGAGCACAATTACTCAACCGAGTGATGTGAATGTTTTTTATCCAACCGATACACCAACATTAACACTCGTTACGTGTGACGGTATCTTCTCTGAAAAACGATATGTTGTTCATGCTCGTCAAACCAACATATCCAAGTAATAAATTATGAGAAGAGGCTCGATCATAAAATCAAAAAACACATTTTTCTTTTTTATCAGTTTATTTTTCATGGGTATGTTTCTTGCTCATGGGGTCGAAACGTTTGCACAACATGCCTCGCAAAATAGTTACCACGAAGCAAAAATATCTCTAACCTTCGACGATGGCCTAACTTCTCAATATGAGAATGCCCTCCCTATCTTAGCTGACCGAAATATTCCAGCTACCTCATTCATTATTACTAACCTCGTGGGTTCAAGCGGGTACATGAATTGGTCTCAAGTAAAATCTTTACAGGATACGTACGGTTGGGAGGTAGGCAGTCACTCCAAAACTCACCCTGAGCTCCCGCTATTATCAAATTCCCAGATCAGAAAAGAAATCGCCCAATCCGCTACTCAATTAGCTAACCACGGTATTCAGGCAACGTCTTTTGCTACCCCCTATGGAGCGTACGATAATCGGGTGCTAGTCGAAGCTTCAAAATATTACAACGTTCACCGTGGATTTTGGGATCGAGATGATCTCAATACGTGGCCATTTAATAAAACAGTGCTTATGGTTCAATCAGTTGAAAGTAGCACTACGTTAGCACAAGTGTACAGCTGGATTGATCAAGCAATCGCCCAAAACAAGTGGCTTATTTTAGTATTCCATGAAATTCAGCCAGAACTCCTTCCTGATTATGAATACACCACAACGATAGATGATTTCGAAGCGATTGCTGATTATATTGTGGGCAGCGGAATTCAAGTCGAAAAACTTAATCACACGCTAATTGATCCAGGAGTTAACTTACTACCATCCGGAAATTTTGTCGGAGGATTAGGCGCATGGACAAGTGATAATGCTAATAGAATCACCTTTAATACCCGAAACAATGGCCGTTATCCTTCTCCTGCCAACTCGATCCGATTCAATGCAGTCGCCAATAAGTCCATTCACTTATTTTCACCAAATGTAAGTGTTACCTATGGAAATGAATATTTACTCCAGGCATACGTAAACGCAGATAAAATGACTGCTGGTGAATTTGGATTTTATATTGATGAATATGATCAAGCAGGAAATTGGATTTCTGGACAGTGGGTTGGACTAGTGGCTCCAGGACAGGTAAAAGATTTTTCGGCTCACTATACCCCATCAAATGCTGACGTATCTACGGCCAGCGTACAGCTTTATCTGTATCAAGGTTCTGCTGGAACCGTCTTCCTCGATGAAGTAGCTCTCTTCACAGTTGGATACTAGAAAAAATTAAGAAGCCCCATATGCTTGGGCAATACTCGCCGCTCCAGAAGATACCACACGTAATAGTTCTTCATCGTTTTCAGACAGAAACGTTCGCATTTCTGCAATATCTTTTACTCCTATATCAGCAAGTGTTCGGGCCAAGTGGTGTCTGAATTCATCAATCCAGAAAGTCATTGAATTGGCTTTCTCAGTGTATTTTAGGAATCCAGGCTTTCCTTCTGGTACTTTCGTCCTTCCTGATTTCGTAAGGCGGGCATCTTTTAAACGTTCATTTGCAGCCTCAATAATCATGGTCGGAGCACTCGCACTGCCGTGATATGGTTGTCCAAAATCACCCTCTCGGTCTTGCAAAAAAACCCCACCGCACTCTATCGTGCCGCGAGCCAGTTGCTGACTATACAGGACCGCATCCACACCCAGTATCAGCAACGGACCGATATTTTTACCTACTCCACCTTCGGCAATAACAGAAACATCGTTAAAATAGGAATCCGTCACTACGGCATAAATTTCTTCCAACGTAGTAATCGCCATCCCATTTACCGCCGATGTGCATTGCCGCCCGCCACCATGTCCAAAGATCAATCCGTCTACTCGAGCTTCATCAATCAGCCTCTTTGCCTGCTTCTTATCTGCTATTTGACCGGCAAAAATTTCAATTTCGTCTCCAAATTCACGACGCAATCCCGAAGCGACCTCAATGACACGTGGATCACTATTGATCGTGTAGATCCTAAACATTTTCACACCCTGTTTTACAAATTTATTTACGCGTTCGATTTCTAAGGAAACATCACTTGCTCCTATTGCAACTCCAATATTTTGACGGAGACGTTGTTTGTGAATGTCGTCAACAGCAAGTGAGTCAATCACCTTTTGTACTTGGCTCACTAGCGAAATCCGCAACGATTCGTTTTCGGCAAAAATATTGTTTCGTGAAATAAAGACGGGCATATTGCCAACAATCGAAGTCACGATCACATCTCTCCATCCGGATATTGCCGGCATAGATCCAATACCCAAGAACGAACGATAATGTTTGCCGATTTTGTTAAAAAGACCAAACTGTGCCCCCGTTGTCCGGCTTACTTTCTGAGTTGAAGATAGTTTTTTATACCCAAGTTCCTTTAGCGCGTGTGCTTCTAGTGGAACTTCGTCAATCATTTTTAGCATATGTTCTACGGTGACAGATTTCCGATTCGAACGCTGCGGGATTGTTGCGGTTCCATTTTCTAATTTTTCGAGCGTAGTTAATACGTCGGGTTGAATATTACGAAGCCAATATTCAGCACGTTGCGCGAGTGCTAAACGGCGCCGTTGTGGGCCCATCTGCCAAATACGCGGCTCCCCGTTTTGGTAGGTAAGACTCTTCGCCCGGTCTACATCTGTTACCACTACTCCGAGACTGGCGGAATCTCGGGTCAATACATAGCGGCGATAGAAATCGTTCTGCTCTTTGATAATCGGAGTATAGGCAGTAGCCTCAAAATTAGCATTAGGCGTGTTATTATCTTCAATGCCCTCTAGTCTAAAAGCAAAATCGACAGCTCCGCTATCGCCCAATGACCCAGTTTGAACTCGAAGCATTTCAGAATCAAGTGGTTCGGGTAATTCATATACCAGTTCGGCAAGCTTTAGATTTGAATTTCTAAATGCATGTGCTGCTTTGTTTCTCATCGAATACGTATCCTTTTCATCGTCAGTCATCTCCGCAAACGTTTTGGACTCACTGTTTGGTTGACCAGCTGGAATAAAAAAATCATCCCAACCAAAACCATTAGTTCCTCTAAGGTCTTCAGAAATCGAACCGTCGACGGTACCTTCAAAAATATGCGCTTCAACCCCATCATAAATAGCCAATAATACTCGAGCAACCGCTCTCCGATCAGCATCTTTTAACCATTTTTCCGCCGCCAATCTACGTATTTCTACCTCGCTGAAAAAATCGTTCACATACACACCGGGTCTATCAGCCAACCCTCTGATTTCGAGCGATGTATCTTCCACTAAGACTGGATTACAACCATTCTGTTGCCAGGCTACTTTCGCTTTTTCCCTTACGACCTCATAGGGATCAAGCGATTGAATTTCATCAACAGATAACTTAACTCCCACGACAGTATATTCGGAGAAAATTCGTTGAAACTCGGCTAATTTATTTTTGTTTGTGGTGGCAATTTCGAGAATATTGGATCTTTTTTCTTCAACGGATTGAATGCAATTGATAACATTAGGTTGTTGATCATTGTTGATTCGAGGCATGTGGCATTTATAGTTATAGCATTAACTGCGTCCTTCAGACAAACAAAATAACCCATACAATTTCGCATACGGTATAATCACTTCATGCACTTTGAGTAAGGACCGTTGGGTCCAACAGAGGAGGAGACATGAGAAACGTTCCTCGGGGAGTTATCCGCCTTGTCAGGCCAGGAACTACATTGAGTGGTGTTTTGGCGACAATACTGGGTGGATATGTAGCCGGTGCGAATGATTGGTGGTCCATCGTTTTAGCTGCTCTTGCAGTGCTTTGTATTCAAGGCGCTGGAAATACAGTAAACGATGTGTATGACCGAAACATCGACCTGGTAAACAAGCCATGGAGGCCAATCCCTCATGGCGACCTTTCCTATAGACAAGCTACTATACTGGCAGTAGCCCTATTCTGTATCGGAAATGGTATCTCTATTTTGCTTGACCATGGGTTATTCTCGATTTCAATCATCGTCACTCTAACCCTAGCACTCTACGCTACCAGCCTTAAGTGTACTGTGTTTGTCAGCAATCTCACCGTTGCTGGTATTTCTGCTCTTGTCCCATTGTTTGGAGCCACCGCTGGTGGCAATTGGAAAGCAGGAATTCCATTGGCAATTGTTGTATTCTTCGGAATTTTGGCTAGAGAGTTGGTCAAAGACCTAGCAGATATTGATGGTGATACTCAAGGAAACTGTCAAAAAACTGCTGTGGTCCTAGGCCCAAAACGCACCCGTATTGCGTTTGAGATTCTGGCCGTTTGTACAGTAGGAGCAATACTTTGCCCCACTGTCTCATATGGGTTCGATTACGCACTACTCGCGTTGATCCCTGTAACGGTAACCATTTTCAGTATGATTCGTGTTGCTCGAACAACGTGTACAAAAACACTAGAAAAGACAAGCGGCATGATGAAAATGGCTTTTTTTGTTTGGTTTTTAATCGTGCTCGTGAGTGCATAAAAAAGAAGGAGGGAGAGCCATCTCCCTCCTCTCTGACCTTGTTGCGTTATTTCAATAAATACGCTACTGTAAATGAGACTCATCCATATCATTAAGATCATGAAACACAACCTAATTCAGCTATTCTTCATTTTAATTGGATTTATTTTTTTCACTCAACTTAGCGCGCAGTCAATCGTTTTTGCCCAAGAGACCATGACTCAGACGGGAATTGAAACTTTTTTTGAGGCTAAAGTGATTGAGGTTACTAAAGAGGAAGAAATAACCTTTGAAGATCAGTCGAGACAACTGTATCAGGAGTTAAAACTGGAGGTGCTTACGGGAGACAACACGGCTCAAGAAATAATGATCGAAAACGGGAAAATCCCGCTTGCTTCCGTTGTTAAATATAAAACAGGTGATGTCGTCGTCGTCAGCGAACAAACCGATACTGAGGGAACACCAATATATTTCATTACAGATTTTGTACGGCGACCAGTACTTCTGTACCTATTAATCCTATTCATTGTCTTGTCAATCCTTATCGGAAAAATCTGGGGGCTTACTTCGCTCATTGGTATGGCATATTCGTTTTTGGTTATCGTAGAATTTGTTTTACCCCAACTATTGCTCGGAAAAGATCCGGTGATGATAGCCATCCTTGGGTCGATCATGATTATCCCCGTAACTTTTTATCTGTCTCATGGCATTAACAAAAAGACAACCATTTCCATCGGGGGAACGATTATCGCCCTTATCGTGACCGGTGTACTGGCCCAACTGTTTATTACAACCGGACATCTCACAGGACTCGCATCTGATGAAGCACAATATCTTAAGATCTTTCAAGGCGAACACATTAATATGAAAGGATTGTTACTTGCGGGAATCATTATCGGAGCGTTGGGAATTCTAGACGATATTACTATCTCTCAAGCATCCATCGTACATCAACTCAAAGCAGCCAATCCTAAAATGTCACAGACAGAACTTATTCAACGCGGGATGGCGGTTGGCAGAGACCATATTTCTTCCCTCATCAATACACTCATTTTGGTTTATACCGGTGCTGCGCTACCATTATTACTTTTGTTTATCGATAATCCGCAACCTTTTAGTTATATTGTGAATCAAGAAATTGTTGCCGAAGAAATCATACGCACTCTTGTGGGAACTATCGGTATTATCATCGCGGTACCAATCACGACACTCTTAGCCGTTTATATTTATAATAAAACAGGCGTAGGATCCGATTCACCTTCTCATACCCACGCTCACTAGTTTATGTATAAAGAAATTATTTTCGACGTCGAAACCCAATACCTTTTTCATGAGGTTCCAGACCGAAAGCCTGAAAATTTAAAGATATCTGTGGTCTCAGTATATGCACGTGAAATCGATGACGATTATCAGGAATTATCAGGAAATATGGTTAGTTATTGGGAAAAAGACTTAGATGCAATGTGGCAAGATTTTCAGAAAGCCGATCGCGTTATTGGCTACAACACGATCAGTTTCGATGTGCCGGTGCTCCAACCGTATGCATATTTTGATCTTTCTTCATTACCTCATTTTGACATTCTTGATGAGATTAGAAAAGTAATCGGCCGAAGAATCAAACTCGATAACGCGGTTCAAAATACCCTAGGAGAAGCAAAAACGGATGTTGGTACAAACGCAGTGGCCTACTGGCGAGCAGGTGACCCTGAAAGTTTAGCTAAATTGCAGCATTATTGTGAGGCCGATGTACGATTAACGACTCAGCTGTATGATTTTGGGTTACAAAATGGATACATTAACTACAAAGATGATTGGAATTCTGTACAAAAAATACCCATCGATTTTAGGTATTCGCAAGCAGAAGTTCCTCAAGAAAAACAAGTCGGGCTCTTTTAAACAAAAAGAAACGACAGCTATATCAAAAGGATCCGCTGCCGTTTCTGATCTGAACAGCATTATTCGAACCGCCATTCAATAAGATCTCCCTCCTGTGTCTTATAATCAGCTGCCCCAACTTGCGACATTTGATCGTTTACATAGAATATCCAATACTTACTATCAGTACCGCCTTGTATCCCATTAATCGAATCGACATATTCACCAAAACTGGAATCTTTGGTGACTACGGTTGCGTTTTCTTTCAGTAGTTCCATCGCATCTTTACCGTTTACACCCATGTACTGAATAGTCGTTTGTTGTTCTCCCGCCACCTTCCCATCTTCGGCGGTTGTTTGAGCAGATTCATCAGACACCACTAGTTCTTTCGACGAGGTGTCCTGCGGGGCTGGCTGTGCGGTTATTGATTGATATTGTTGATAGGCAACTAAGCCACCCACCATAAGCGCTAGTCCAGTAACTGCATAGAGCACTTTTGTCATAAGATTATTTTTCATACGTATCACCTCCCTGATCACTTTCTTGTTCGCGTTGGGAATGATTAAAAATCATGTCGGCCGAGACGCGAGCCTTATAGTTGTGGTAACGGGACCGGACTTATTTGCCTAGAACAAAATCACCGTTGCGCGACAGTGTTGGGTTTCCACCAACTTCACCAATCACCACAATATTGTGAGCTTACGAAAGTTCATAGTTATCGTCAACGATTGATATCACTGATCATGTTGAGGGATACCAAATGAAATCAAGTACTTATGAATACTTCAAACTATTTTAAGATGATTGGTATAATAGTTACCATGTTAGCTGAAAAAATCACACCTAAGTTGTACTATTATCTTGCTTGGCTTCAAGCCCTCGTAGCCTCAGTAGTTAGCCTGTATTTTAGCGAAATCTTACACTGGCCTCCGTGCACGTTATGCTGGTACCAAAGAATTTTTATGTACCCGTTGGTAATGATCATCCCTTTAGGAATTATGAGAAAAGATTCACGACTGTATACCTAC
>JAGQKX010000099.1 GCA_020429905.1 candidate division WWE3 bacterium | reverse complement strand
AGGACAAGAAAAACGCCTATCTGTGCTCTTCTTCCAAAACTAAATTTCTTTTTTTTGGTATTAGCCACGTAATTATTATGCCAACGAACGAAAATGAATGCAACAAAATAAGCATGACCGCTATAACGCGCGTTGGACAACCTCACTTAACGCTGGATGAACATGGATCGAATTTTTTATGGCAGAAATTTTTCCTTGACCAGCTGAGAGGGCAATTACTACTTCATGGATAAGCGTCGAAGCTTCGGGACCAAGAATATGGCAACCAAGAATGATTTCATTTTTGGGATCAATGATGAACTTAACAAAACCATCACCAGCCTCTATGGCTTTGCCCATTCCTGTCTTGATGTACTGATGCGTGCGTATTTCGTACTCGAGCTTTTTCTCTTGAGCTTCCTGTTCTGTAATACCAACACCGGCAATTTGTGGTGCGGTAAAAATGGCATGGGGCATGACAGAATAGTCGGCAGCGATTTTGGATCCGTTGTTGAGGAAATTCTTGAAGATAATCTGGGCCTCATAATTGGCTCCGTGTTTAAAGGGAGCTTTACCGACGATATCTCCAAGGGCGAAAATATTTTCAACACTCGTTTCCATATATTCGTTAACCTCAATAAATCCTCGCTCGGAAGTAGAAATTTCGGTCACCCCTAGATTGAGAGAATCTGTATTTGGTTTGGTTCCGGTAACGACAAGAAGTGCTTCCGTTTCAATTGTTTTGGAACTACCATCTTCGGTTTCGAATGTGATTGTCTTCATTCCGGAATCGTCTTGAGAAATATTTGTCACGTTACTCTTTAAATGTAAGGAATATTTTTCCCCAATTAATTTGGTAAACATGGTTGACACATCTTTATCTTCGCGGAAAATGAGTGAATCAAGTGCTTCGATAATGGTGATCTCTGTACCCAACGCGCCATAAAAATGTCCAAGTTCCATACCAATGTACCCTCCGCCGATGATGGCTAATGATTTGGGTTGTTTGGTTTGCCTGAGTGCTTCGGTGCTTGTCCAATAATCGACCGAGTCAATTCCCGGGATTGGAGGAACGAATGGCCGGGCTCCAGCGGCAATCAAAATTCGATCTCCGGTAATTTCGACGCCATCAACCTTAACAGTTTTTGAACTAACGAATGTACCTTTTGCTTGATACAAATCCATGTTCTGGTGTTCATTCACTCCTTCTTTAATGTTCTCTGCATCAGCGTCAACGATATCATTAGCCCGTTTAGTGATGAATTCAAAATCAATATGTGTAATCTCACTTTGGATTCCGAATAATTCGGAACGGTTGATAGTTTCAGCAATATCGGCAGCATGAATAATCATCTTAGAGGGAATACACCCTCGATTTAGGCATGTTCCTCCTAATGGACCGTCTTCAATAACTGCGACTTTCCAATTTAATTGATTAGCGGCTGCAGAGGCGACGTTCAAACCTGATCCGGCGCCAATGACAATGAGGTCGTAGTGTTTCGATTCCATATTTCTAAACTGTACCCTATAAGTACGGCGAGCTCAATACGGTTATGCAAGATATGCTTTTTTATCTAGATTACGAAAGGAATCTTTTTTCGCGTTGTAAAGCGCGTACAGGAGTTCATTAAGTTTCTCGAGCTGAGGATCAAGTTGATACTGTTTGTTTTCTGAAGATGCTTGGTCCATGATAATTTCTGCGATAACAAGGTACTCAGCGAGTAATTCATCCAGTTGCTCATTAGTAAACATGTTCGGGAATTCGGGGCTATTTTTCGCGAGCTCCAACGCATTAATGCGTTCTTGTACAATCGTTATTGCCTCATCGTATGTTGGCTTGGTTTTGACTTTCTCTTGTTCTAGATATTCCATATATAATCTTCTTTTCTCTTCTTCTCTCACCTCTGAACCAAACCAAGCTAATTTTTTTTTGGCCCAATCCTCTAGGGCTGTTTTTTGGATTTCCATTGCTGGAACCTCTGGATCATGATTTCCATCGGTATCTGTTTCATCAGGAAACCAATCTTTCATTGCTTCGGGATCAATGATATCGTTTGGGATTTTTTTATCAGGATTTTCAGAAGGTTGAACTGTTTCCGGTAAACTGTCTTGTGCCTCCTGCCAATCGGCTACTTCAGTTTCGACCTCTTGGAGCCATCGAGGGGTTTCGGATTTTTTTTGAGTACCTTCCGTCACGAATATTTTTTCCTGATCTTCTTATTGCGCAATAAGAAGAGGGAGATTAACGAGGCGATTAATGACAGCGCTGCTGCTAGGTTGAATAGAGGGATAAAAGAATCCGTATAGCTTACTAAATAGCCCCCAAGCGCAGAGAAAACAGCAATTACTAAGTTTGAAATAATATCGTACAGGCTGTATTCGACACCTTCATGCCCGTTATCAACAAATCGGGCAAAAGTTTTTCTCCAGGCGGGTAAGTTTATCGCTACACCAATACCAAAAAAAGTTTGAATGAGATAAAGGTGCCATGGCTCTGTAATGAAACGGTACGAAAACAATGAAATGCTGACGATGATGCCACTTAATGTTATGGCCAACGTTTCGTCAATGAAAGTTTTATGGCTATCTAGAAATTCAGCCACGGGTATTTGAAATAATGATCGCGAAAGCATGTAAATAGAAAATCCTAACGAAATCACGGGTAGGGGGTCAATTTGGATTTGTTTCTGGAGATAAACGGCGGCCAGAGTATTCAGCATAAAATAACCGCCCCACATGAAACTGTCAGTATAGGTCAAAACCTGGATAATGTTGTTGAATTCGTAATTTCGGATATGGACTAGATGTGATCGGTGTTTACCACTCATGTACTTTTACAGATTAGCAAATTTTAGCCGAATACGCTCGAGCAAAGAGATTTTATTAAGCGTACATTGAGTCGGATTTTGTGGAGTACAGCTACCATGGACAAAATAGTTGTAAAGGCTGATGCCGCTATAAATAAGACTGGCAATCGTAATGAGAACAAATATCCAGGCAAATACTTCAGAATATTTGTTGAAAAAAGAAGCGAGTTTCATATTCCGTTTCATCAGCCAATTAACGACGCCGCTTTTTATTTTTGTCTGAAAACTTGATTGGCAAGGGCGAAGTGTCACTCTGTGCAGTACACAATCAAACGCTTCCTTGGCGAGTTCTCGATGAGTTGCCGAGAAAATCCCCATGATGGCTAAGATAATAAATGCAGCAATACAGATCATTGATTATAAGGTGACGATTTTTTCCATAACCTCCAAAAATACGTCACATTCGTCTTTCGTATTATACAGATACAGTGATAGTCGTGCTGTTCCAGAAATACCGTGCGCATTACAGTACCCGTGGACACAATGTCTC
>JAGQKX010000098.1 GCA_020429905.1 candidate division WWE3 bacterium | reverse complement strand
GAACATGTGGCAACGGCATTGGTGGAAAAAGGAATTTCTTGTTTGGCAGTTGATCTTCGTGGTCACGGAAAAAGTGAAGGCGGGCCAGACGGGTACAAACAATTTTCAGATGAAGAGCATCAAGAAAAAGTATGGGATGTTCGGGCGGCGTGGAAGTTTCTTTCTGAGCATGGAGTTCAAATGGAACGAACGGCACTTGTTGGTGCTTCGATTGGAGCAAACCTTGCTATTCGGTACCTAGCAGAAAATGCTTCGTTTGCTATTGCTGTTGCACTTTCTCCTGGAAGGAATTACAGAGGGGTAACAACAGATGACGCCATTGTGCGATTAACGCCTGGGCAAATGGTACTGCTTGTTGCGAGCGAGGAAGATACGGTTTCTGCAGAAGCGGTTGCTTTGTTACATGAAAAGAACCCATTACAGACAGAGGTTGTTTTAAAACAAGATATTGGTCATGGAACAGATATGCTTGCGCAAGACCGTGCACTGCAAGATTCTGTGATTGATTGGGTTGCTGAACGAATTTAATTATGTCGATTTTACAAGCTATTGTTTTAGGAATTGTTCAGGGAATAACTGAATTTTTACCCGTTTCAAGTTCGGGGCATCTTATTTTAATTCCAGAGCTATTTGGATGGGAGCATCAGTCAATGGATTTTGATGTCATGATTCATGTTGCCACGCTGTGTGCGGTTGTATGGGTAATGCGTGAAGACATTGCAAAGATTTTGAAGGGATTGTTCTCAAAACATGCGGATCGGGAAGGGGTGCTTGGTTGGAAGATTCTTGTGGCAACATTGCCGGTTGTTTTTGTTGGCCTGTTTGTTGCCGGAGAATTTATTGATCAGTTTCGTACACCACTACTTGTTGGTGTGATGTTGATTGTTTGGGGAATTATTTTATGGGTTGCTGATTGGTTCGGTAGTAAAAAGAAGGGGCGTGTGACGTCTGTAGAACGTATTTCTTGGGTTTCAGCCATCCTTATTGGATGTTTTCAGGTTTTTGCGTTACTGCCCGGAACTTCACGATCGGGATCAACTATTTCTGGTGGATTGCTTATGGGATTGGATCGGCCATCTGCGGCGCGATTTTCGTTCCTTCTTTCTATTCCTGCAATTGCAGGAGCAGGGCTTCTTACAACACTAGATGCAGTGCAGGGAGGATATGAAACACCTGTTTTACCAATGATTTTTGGATTTATTGCCGCGTTTATTTCTGGAATGTTTGCCATTCGGCTATTACTTGCTTTGGTGCAAAAGATTAGTTATGGGTGGTTTGCTGGGTACCGAATTATTGTGGGAATTCTTTTGATACTATTTGCTCTGGATGTTTTTTAGGATTGACTTTTCCTCACATTTCTCGTATCCTTTCGACACAAAATGAATAATTTTTGTACAGTTCAGAGAGTTTTTTCTGAAGTTCGAGGCAAAAACTGAGTAGTGAGGAAGCGTACTGGATGGTACGGTGACGAGCGACGGAAGTTTTTAACAAAGAAATTCTGGAAAAAATCCTGAAATGTCATATAAGGCCCCATCGTCTAACGGTTAGGACGCCAGGTTCTCATCCTGGTAATCGGGGTTCGATTCCCCGTGGGGTCACCAAGGACAAGCTCATCACCGAGGTGATGGTTTTGTTCTTGTGACTCTCTTGTGAATGGAAACCAAGCGAAGCGTGGGTTCGTATAATTGAGCATATAGTGTGCTAATACTATGGCTCAAATATATACGGAAGCGCAATGAAGAAAGATACATAACGAAGTTATGCTTTCGTAGTGAGCAAGCTTATATTCCCCGTGGGGTCACCACGCTGAGCGTGGTGATAAGTCCGCTTAGCGGACTCACCAAAGTTGGACAGCATGATAGGTCGACTCTGCGGACTCACCAATTATTTAGATAACTAATTTAGACATGTTGGATCCATCAATTGAAGCTCTTGCATAAAAAACGTCCGGTTCTTCTGTTTCATTATAGTAAGCAGTAATTTTAAGAACCATATTTTCAGAATCAATCCACTTTACAAAATATACAGACGAGGCTCTGAATGACTTACCGTCGCTACTAAATAGTGCATTAATATCTGAAGGACTGGTAATTGTAAAAGTAAAAAGTCTACTCCCTGCTACGTTGTATATTGCAGTTCCCCCTTCATCACCCACGGCATAACTATATGCAATATTATCTCCATCAGGAGACGCTTGGATTAACAATTGGGACCATGGATATGGTTCCGTAAATTCACTAATTAATTCGTTTTCAGAAGAAGAAAGGTTGTGACTGTAAATCCCTCCTAATTCAGTGCCGTCGGCTGAGGGACCTGCATAAAAGACTTTATCGTCAACTTGATTGGTGATAACAAAAGAATTCCTGTTTTCTGTATCTACTAATATGGAGGTGTTTCCATCAGAAGTAATTCTATGTATTTGATTATGAGAAATCGAAGTCCCACCCACTACTTCTTCATACACAAAACTAACAACCAAGTCATCGTTAAATAGACTAGTATCATTTACTCTACCCATAGTTGTAGCGATCTTTTCTACTTTACCTGAACTATAACTTTGTATATAGGTATCAAAAGAATAGGCGATTCCTGGCTCCAGCACATTTGCGATTACAGTATAAAACTGTGTACTATTACTCTTCCAAATCACTCTTGGCGATAAACTTCCAGACACAGAGTCAACGTTAAAAGTTGAAACATGTAATATATCACCTTCATTGAGAAGTAAAACATAAGTTCTTAGTGTATCCGAAGCTAAAGGATCTTCATTATATTCAACTACATTAAGAATCAGTTTAGTATTATCTGGAGATAAAGTTGCAGATATGACCGCCCCAATTAGTTCTAATGAGTCTATTGATATCGTTGCAGATAGTTCATTTTGCGTCAAATCATAAAAGATAATTTCACCGGAATTAATGTCTGGAACAAGATATTTACTGTCTGCGTTTAACGCTAATGGGTCAAATGACGCCACAATGTTAGGATAAGTGTTCTCTATTCCTGTCGGAGTGGGTGTTAACGTTGCTTCATTGTTTGTTGGCGCTGAATAGCTTTGATAATAAATAAAGCTAATACCAGCAATGACTCCAAAAAATATGGCAATAACGATAAATGCCGCAAAACCCTTCTGGTTCATGGTTTTATTGTATCGAATCATATAATGTGATGTTATTAATTATTTGCGTAATCAATACATGTGGGCAGATATTCGTCTGGAATGTTTTTTCCATCAAACTCACTACAATCAGGTACTGCTTGCCCAGCCCAGACATATTCCCATTTACCATCTCTATTATAGAAATAGATTGAAGCGCCTGTTCTACGACCCATCGTTGACCCTGTAGCCAATTTC
>JAGQKX010000097.1 GCA_020429905.1 candidate division WWE3 bacterium | reverse complement strand
ATGAATAGAGGATAGCCCAAAAACTGCTGCGGTTTTCTGAGTTGCTCACTTTAGTCAAAAAAATGGCGTTCGTGAACGCTAACAATTCATAATAAATTCCCCAAAATCCGACAGCAATTAACAGTAACAAGATCGTGAATATATATTGAGAAGAAAGAATGGTTAACACAAACAATACGCTAAATATTGCGGTGAAGAGCATCAGTTTGGTGATGTTAATTTTTTTAATAAGCTGGGGTAAGTACGTATCAGCTATCAGTCCCACAATAGATGAAACGGCTAAAATGATACCCATTACGGTAGCGCTACCAACAATATCCTGGATATAAATGGGGGTCCAGTAACTTAGAAGGGCATCACTTAACGTGATTAAAAAGATAAATCCTAAATAAATACTAAAGCGAGGATACTGCCGTACTTTTTCTACGAAGCTAGGAGAGACCTGCTCGTGATGCATAATATCTTCATCATAACAGTCGTAATTCACCGAATACAAGCTGCACTTGAAGTCCTATAGTATAATGGTGCCAGGTATTATCCGAAAAATTTAGAAATATTAAGAGGAGCACGTGAATCATGAACCGAGAAAGAATACGACGTTGGCTGAGGGATTGGCGTTTTTACGCCATATCTCTCATTATCGCGTTAGTGATAACCGTCATCATTGTTATCCTAACCGCACTTTTTAAACCCGAATCACTGACAAACCCTGACGTGGGGATCCCAATTCAGCAAGAAGCGCTCACCAATGAGCTTTCGCGTGAATTCGCGTTAGCCCAATATGAAGAAGCCTTCCTTGCCCTTGAGGCGAATGTTCCCGATGTCTTTGTCCCTGCCGAGATTGAAGCTGCGCTTGCGGCTTCAGAAATCAACTCGTTAAGTGCCGTCGCTGGAGGTAATACACGACTGGTACTCTTTCGAGTGGTAGGTCCAGGTCAAACCGCCGCACAGATTCAACCGGCAGTTGATGCTTCTGTCCAAGGTATTCAACTGATCAATCAGTATGGGTCTCAATATTTCCCTAATATTGATCCCGATTTGACCTATACAGTGCAAGAACAAATAGTTCAAATTAGTGTCGATCCATACGATGTTCCAGAAACGATCTGGACCCAAGAAGTTGCTGAACAAATAAGTCCAAACTGTTCACAACCGTCTGCTTGGGTTTGTATCTTGGAGTGGATGTCAGCTCAACGACAGCCATCTGATCAATCTGTGATGGGGGCATTGTTGACGGTGCATCAACCACTCTATCCTGGACAAAATACGCATATTGGTGCGTACTGCCGTCGATCACTTTGTGTGATCTCGGCCGAGGATGGATACATTGCATCTGGATATGGAGGGTGGATGGCGGCACACGAGTTTGGTCATGGTTGGGGTGCAAGACATCCAAATGATCAAACTGGAACACCGCTTGGATACTGGTGTCAGCCCAATATCATGCGACAAGATGTCATGCTTTCGATCACGTCTCAGACGATTGCGTTAGAGACGATCGAAATAATCGGATTGCGTGACGTTGAACCAAACATTGTTGCAGACATCAATCAATCACAGACAGTAATTGATGCTTCAATCGTTGGGGAAATTGTTACGGGGCTTGTAAACGAAAATCCAGTTCAACCTTTGGGCTGCTGGACGCTAGGAAGTTTTACTCCGTATCGGGTTTATGGAGTAGACGTAAAGTTTGGTAATGGTAATTATAACCCTGCACAACCAACCGATGGTGCGTGGGGTGGGTATAGCGAAGGCTATACGTTTTCGCTGGCGGGTGCACAACAGCCAGCACTGATTAAAATTCGGGTAAACCTAAACGGAAAGTTGGCAGAAACACACGTTTGGTACGGGCAACCAAACACGTATTTCTTGCCGACTATCTTCAAATAAAAAGAATGCCGTGGAACACAATGTGTGCCACGGCATTTTTATTTGTAATAACAGAATTTTGACATTAAAAAAGGCCTGTGTGGAGATGAATCCTCACAGGCCTCGATTTTTTCAGTTCCCAGTTTTATGAGAAGCCGGGCAGGGAGGGAAATCCCCCGCCCGGCTAATACCGATTGGAGCTAGACACTAGCTCTGGAAGGGATTACCCCACTCCAGGCTATTCAGGTTAAACCAACCCTGATCGCCGTTGCCATTTTTGCCGCTCATGAATTGGGTCATGATCTCAGCAGCAATCAGATTTGCTTCCGCGCCATCGTATCCCATCTGAACCATCAGTATGTGCTTTAGATTCTGGGTGTAGATGCCGTAGCTCATGAAGATCCAATCACCCTCATCGGTGTGTTTGGTTCCCCAGTCTAACACGCAGGTTGAACATTGATTGCCATTGTAGCTGATACGAACGTCTTCCTCGGGGAAGTCGGCGATGATATCGTCAACCTCTGCTTCGGTGAGTCCGTACAGAACCCAATATTCATTGTTGATGCCGGTATTCATGCTTTTGTGGCCCATGTCGAAGTTGGCCAGCAAGTAATACCGGGGACCTCTCCAGTCCCCATACAGTGTAACGCTGATGGTTGGTTCATCAACTGTCTTCAGCCATTCGTTTTCGCAAACGGGGACTTCAGGACAGTCACCAGCGCAACCACTGTCATTATCGCCACCATCTTGCGGAGTATCGGGGATACCCAAATGTACCTCGCCTTCAGCTAAGGCACATTCCCAAAAACCAAAGAGACTGGTTTCAACGTAGTTATACGTAATGTCAGTCCAAGTGATCGGCTCTTGGTCGGGTCGGTTGTCACGAACCCATAACAAGTGGCTGTTTTTCTGCCAGTCTGACTGACGGACATTAAACTGAATTTTCCCATCGTGCAGGGATTCACCTTCATATGTGCCGCCATTTTCCACGATCAGTTGCACGATTTGGTGCTCGATAGGAGAACCATTGTGGAAAACTGTGATCCGTACAGGGGCAAAACCGTCAGGAATACACGAACTGGTTGTGGTTGGCTCATTGGTGCAAAGATCCTGACCAACACGACCTCCGCCATCTTTCATGACGAAGTAGGTGCTTAAGGTTTTATCTTCAGCGCCAGGGATCGTTAATGTAACGCTTGCAGCCGGACCGGCCGACCAAACGTTTCCATTCTCGTCCTGAACCTCAACACGTTCTACTTGAGAAAGGTCACCAGCGAGCGATAAAGTAACAACGTTACCGTCTACGCTCATTCTCGTGCATTCACCTGTTTCTGGTTGGACACAAATTTCAGGCTGTTCGACATGAACGACCTTGGATTCGGTGTGAATCAGGTTGCCATCAGCATCGAACCATTCGGCCGTGACGGTTACGTCGTAAGCGGTAGCTTCAGACCAGTCACCATTGGGAGCAGGATCATAGGAGATCACAGCGCCTTCGGGAGTGGCGATCGCATTCACGCTCCAGGTGTAG
>JAGQKX010000096.1 GCA_020429905.1 candidate division WWE3 bacterium | reverse complement strand
CACTCGCCCTTGGACTAAGTTATTTTCCCCTCACTTCGCCCCTAATTTTGCTCGCCCGCTATGTATTTGATGCGTTGCCATTGTATGAAATGATCATGAGCGGTACACTCCTTATTTTATACGTGCTTGGAGCATTGTATCTCGCATTTAAACTATTTGAACTTGGCTCATTGGAATATACCGAAAAGCTTTCATTTAAACGAATTTTTAAAACCTGATATAATAAAAACCAATTTGCCCCAGTAGCTCAGTAGGATAGAGCAACTCCCTTCTAAGGAGTAGGTCAGAGGTTCGACTCCTCTCTGGGGCACCACCCCAAACATCTTCAAACATATACCAAATTTTAACTATAAAATGGGGAGAATTAGATCGTTTCTATACTTATGTCCGATATTAATACTTCGATTGCCGGAGCAGAAAGTTCGCCTGTTCGGCTTTGTTTCACTGGCACATCGGCTATGGCATCAACAACGTCAAGTCCTTCAATCACCTTTCCAAAAATCACATAATTATGCGGCAATGTATTAGAATCTTCATGCATGATAAAAAATTGGCTTCCGTTTGTATCTGGTCCTGAGTTTGCCATTGCTACACTGCCTCTCATATATTCACCCGTAAAATCTTCATCTTCGAATCGGTATCCAGGTGATCCAGTACCGGTACCAGTAGGGTCTCCGGATTGAATCATGAACCCCTTGATGACTCGATGAAACGGTACGTTTTTATAAAACCCTTGCTCAGCTAAAAATACAAAATTGTTAACGGTAATAGGTGTATCTTTTTCATGAAGATCGATGATGATATCACCTTTATTTGTATGGAGAACAGCCTGGTAATCCTTACCTTCTTCAAGAATCATTTCCGGCTGGGAGTTAAATTGCATCATAGATTCAACGGCAGCTGTAGGTGTGGCTAGTGGTGTAGTACCAATATTCGTACTCGTTCGCGGTGTAGGAGTTGGAGTTTTTACTTGATCGATTGCTAACTGGTTATCATTTGGCCTTGTGATGACAAGTCCAGCCACAATGATGCCCGCGATCAATACTCCAATAAGAGACATTACCTTTGTATCATCCATAACGCGAGTATATCACACTAAGAAACAGATACCATATAAAAAGTTAGCACTGATTTCGTCTAACATTGTGTTAGTTTCCATCAGTGCTATATATTTTATAATGCAACTCACCATGCTAAGTCAACCGTCAATTTTGACATTGCCAAAAATTGATGGTTAAGATTATAATTCCTACGTATGGCAGGTCACTCTCATTGGGCACAAATAAAGAGAAAAAAGGAAGCTACTGACGTTAAAAAGGGGAAAATATTTACGAAATATTCCAAACTTATTACCCATGCCGCGAGAGAAGGAGGCGGTGATCCAAATTTTAACCCTACCTTAGCTGATGCAATACGACGGGCTAAATCTGAAAATGTACCTAAAGAAACAATTGAAAAAGCGATTGGAAAAGGAACGGGCGAACTAGAAGGCGTACATTTCGAAACGAGAGTCTATGAAGGTTACGGACCTGCTGGTGAAGCATATTTGATTGAAGTTCTTACAGATAGTATTAACAGGACGGTAGCTGAATTGAGATTCATTCTCAGTAAAAATGAAGGATCATTGGCAACCTCGGGTTCGGCTGCTTATATATTTGGAGACAATCCGGAAGAGCCTTCTTTTATGATTCCAATTGAAGATGCTAAAACCGCCGAAAAAGTACTCAAACTCTATGATGAGTTAGAAGAACATGATGATATCCAGCAGATATATTCTAATTCTGAAGTTAGTGAAAGTCTGCTAGCCCAAATAAATTCTTGAAAAATTGCACAAGAATGGAGATAATAACTCTAACATGAATCAAAAAACACTTAGACGCTCTGCTACAAACCAAGTCATCGCTGGTGTTTGTGGCGGTATAGCTGAATATTTCCAAGTTGATCCCACAATAGTGCGTGTGATTTTTGTTATTCTCGGGCTAACTCCGGGGCCAGGAATATTGCTCTACATCATTTTATGGCTCATTATTCCAGGGCCAACGAGTAACAGTAAACCGGGCGAGGATACTATTCGGGAGGGTTTCAAAGAAATGGAGGAAAAAATAGAGTCTTTTGGAGATTCTATAGAAGAAAAATTTGATCATGAAGATGATACCGAGCCCGTTCAATCTGATTCCACTCAAAATCATTATGAGAAAAGACAACAAAGTGGACCGTCTTGGTTAGGTATTGCACTACTGATTATTGGAGGTTGGTTTTTACTTGAAAATTTAGGATTTCTTCGAATTTTTGATCTTGGTAGATTATGGCCTTTGTTACTGATATTTTTTGGTATTTATTTCATCTCGAAACGAGATTAGTTTTGTATTGCTTTTCTGATCGCCTCTACAACCGCCTCAATTGACGCTGCTTCCATTTTGAAACCAGCAGCCATCTGGTGACCGCCACCATTTTCTGGACCATTTACTTTTATCGCTATTTCAGAGACGTCGTAGGTTGTTGCTTCCCGGCTACGCAATGAAACCTTAAATTGATTTGGGGATTCTTCAGTGATAACCGCCCCAAAGAGAATGGTCGGCAAGAATTTAAGCATATGCACTCCTGCATAGTAGCTTTTATCAATGAGTCCCAGTTCAGCTAAATCCTGCTGCGTGATATACGAGTACGCAAAATTACATTGTTCATCAATGGTTACCCGAGAATATACTCTGCCAGTCAGGTTTACTTCACTGAGAGTTGTCTCTTGGAGAGCCACAGAAACTTCTCGTGCATTTACACCAAGTTCAACAAGATGTTTGGCCATGGCATAGGCTTTTGGGGCGGGCGCATACGCAAACCAGCCAGTATCCGACATCAGCCCGAAATACAAGGCAATAGCCATTTCTTTGGTTAATTTGATGTTATTTGATGTAAATAAATCGTAAAGTACCTCTGCTGTAGATGATGCCTCAAAATCCACAAAATTGAGTGTGCCAAAATAGGTGTTCGTTTTATGATGATCAATGTTGATGACTAACATATCACTCGGAATTCCAAACGCGTCATCTCGGGAATAACGAGCAATACTAGAAATATCTTGAGCCAGAAATACGTCAAAATGAGACAGATCAATTTTGGCAGGATCTTGATGCTGAATCTTGTACAAGGAACACAATAACGGAAAGTTTGTCCATTCGTCAGCAGACGTGATCGTCACGGATTTGCCCATGGAAGATAATATCAGTGCCGACGCCATAGCCGAACCGATAGAATCGGGATCCGGATTTAAGTGAAGGGGAATGAGGACCGATTGTGAATCTTCTAAACTATTCCAAATGTCCGCAAGGGTATTATTCTCCATAGTATTTTGACTTCTTGTGACAAAGTATAGCATAGTTTTCATTTTCTCGATCCAATGAGC
>JAGQKX010000095.1 GCA_020429905.1 candidate division WWE3 bacterium | reverse complement strand
CCTTTCATGGTCTCTTCGAGAACTTTGCGGGCTCGGAGTAGGGCAACACCACCACCGGGAACAATCCCTTCTTTGATCGCCGCACGGGTTGCCTCTTTGGCATCTTCTACTCGGGCTTTCTTTTCTTTCATTTCAGTTTCAGTGGCAGCACCAACTCCTAAGACGGCGACTCCGCCGGCTAATTTGGCTAAACGTTCTTGCAATTTTTCCCGGTCATAATCAGAATCAGTTTGTTCGATTTGAGTCTTAATCTGAGAAACGCGAGCATCAATCGCTTCTTTTTCGCCTTTTCCTCCAACAATAATTGTGTCATCTTTTGTGCTCACTACTCTGTCTGCTTGACCAAGATCTTCCATGGTGACAGAGTCTAACTTTCTACCTAATTCTTCAGAAATAACTTGTGCACCTGTGAGTACTGCAATATCTTCGAGCATGGCTTTTCGACGATCACCAAAACCAGGAGCTTTAATGGCTAGAACATTGAATGTCCCCCGAAGTCGGTTCAAAACAAGCGTTGCCAACGCTTCACCTTCAATATCTTCAGCGATGATGACAAAGTTTTTTGTAACTTTAACTAAGTTTTCAAGCATGGGGAGTAAATCACTGATCGCGGAGATTTTTTTGTCAGTGATCAAAATATGTGCATCCTCAACGACCGATTCCATGCGTGCTGTATCAGAAACAAAATATGCAGAAACATATCCTCGATCAAATTGCATTCCCTCGCGGTAATCAATTTCGAATTCTAATCCACGTGATTCCTCAACAGTAATGATTCCCTCATCGCCAACTTGTTCAAATGCATCTGCAATTAATTTACCAATTTCTGGATCTGCCGAAGAAATAGAGGCAACTTGTTCTTTTTCTTCTCGAGTGGTGACGTTTTTCTTGATATCTTTAAGACCTTCAACAACAGCCTTCGATGCATCACTAATACCGGCTCGAAGAAGCATGGGATTCACTCCGGCGGCTACATTTTTGAGCCCCTCATCAATAATCGCGCGAGCCAATACAATAGAAGTGGTGCGTCCATCTCCTGCCACATCGTTGGTCTTACTGGCTGCTTCACGGACGAGTTGTACACCCATGTTTTCAAACGGGTCTTGGAGTTCAACACCTTTTGCCACAGTTAACCCATCGTGGCTGACGGTTGGTCCACCAAAGCTCTGAGAAATCGCCACATTTCGACCTTTTGGTCCGAGTGTCGTTGCAACTGCCTTGGCTAATGCCTCAACCCCGTTTTTAAGTTTTTTTCGAGCTTCTTCTGAATAGATAATTTCCTTTGCCATATGTTTAGATTATTCTTCGATCTTGGCGAGAATATCTTTGATACTTACAATCAACAATTCTTCCCCATCAACCTTAATCTCTTGAGGACCATATTTGGTAAAAACAACGCGATCACCAACAGTAACATCCTCGATCGGAATTAGTTTTCCCGAATCATCTCGCGCCCCATTGCCCATGGCGAGAACTTCACCTTCTTCAGGTCGTTCTTTACTACTGGTCTCAGGCAAAATAATACCGCTCTCAGTTTTTTCTTCCTTTGAATATGGTCTAACGAGTAATTTGTCTCCTAATGGTTGTACTTTTTTTGACATAGTTCCTAAATGTATGTTTGGGCAATGTTAACTCAGAGGGTGCATCGACCCTGTGCAATTTTGAATTTTAATGATTTTGGCTTGAGTGTCAAGGTGTGATTTCCTGCAAGGCTAGTTCTACCTTCTCGGCAGCACCGTTAAGCGCCCCCTCTGCAGCTTCACTGCTAATACGCGTTTGATTCACTGCTTCATTAAGCGCTGAGATGACTTTGTCATTGAGTAATTCATCATGGGTCATATCTGCAAATGGCCAGCTTGTATAAGTCGGTGCCTGAGAAACATATGGCTCGAGCCGAGGATCCGCTTCTAGTGTTTGGGCAAGATCAGGTCGTGGATAAATTTCTCCAAACCCTCGCAACTCAGCCTGATTACGATAGAGCGTAGAAAGAGGATCACGCTGTAACATATAGGTTAACAACCGCCACGCTTCTCGTGGTCTTTGGCCTGCTTTTGGTACTACTTCTACCCAAAATGACGCCCAATTTTTTTCTCCTACCGATGTAGATGCGCTCGGGAACTGTGGAACCGGTGCCACGCGCACTGTAAAAGGCGGATTAGCATTTTGGATATCGTTCAATCGATAAGAAGGAACAAAAATCATCCCGACCTTCCCTTCTATGAAGGCTTGCGTTGAATTTGACCAATTTGGATTGTACGATTGCTCAGTTGAACCAAATTTGGCATAAAATTTGAGCGCCTCTACACCAAGATTTCGACCATCTGAAGAAAGTGAGTTATGAAATGAAACTGCTCCGTCTTGTCCCTTAAACGTCACACCACTTTGGGCAAACATCAGCCCTAAAATATCTGAAAAATATTCTATTTGTGTTCCATACCCCATGGCCGCCCCCCCTTGAACGATTTCGCCGCGAGTATTTTTTATCGTCAATTCTCGAGCATCTGACCTAAACGTGTCCCAGTCTGCAGGAGGACTACTAATACCTGCTCCATCAAAAAGATTTTCGTTATACACGAGCGAGAGACCATCTATTCCAAGCGGAACCCCATACACTTGACCATCAAAAATCACCTGTTCAGATACCACAGGATAAACCGAATTAACGAAATCACTAATTGGCAAAATATCTTCGGGCAGCGGTTCAAGTCCATCTTTTATGTACGGTAACCACGTCGAATGAACCCTTACAATATCAGGCGGATTACCAACCTCAAAATGCGACATCACTGTTTCTAAGTGCTGACGGGGATCTCTCACCTGGTAGTCTACAGAAACAAATTCTCGCTGGCTTTTGAACGAATCAAAAATTGGCTGCATGACGGCTGCGGGTTCCCATAACCCCCAATATTTGAGTGTCACTGGCGATCGAGATTCACCTCCAACAAACGGAACCCACTCCGGAAAACTTACTTCCACACCAATAATAGGGATAGTACATCCTGTCAAAACAACCGAAAGAATAATAAAATAAATAAGAATAGTCGTACGTTTTGCCCAGCGTAGCATGATAGAATACTAACACTGCATTTTATGGCCAGTCAATTATTTTTATTGTTTTCTAGCAGTTTTTTAATATCGCTTGTTCTGACACCTGTTGTCATCAAACTATCCAAAAAACTGCATGTCGTTGATGATCCCCAACGACCACATCCCGGAGTGCTTCATCAAATTCCTATTCCACGAGCGGGCGGGGTGGCCATGTTTATTGCCTTCACGGTTGTGAGTATTTTCATGACAGAGTTTTCTCCGTTATTAAGCAAGATCATTTTCTCTAGGTCGATTATTTTTTTTGTCGGCGTGATTGATGACATTTATGAACTCTCCCCCTATTTATGATTGTTTATTGTTTGGCCGGTGGCAACATTATTG
>JAGQKX010000094.1 GCA_020429905.1 candidate division WWE3 bacterium | reverse complement strand
ACAGAGCATATGGAAGACCATGTGGATGAGTTTTTTGCCAATCAAGTGCTTCGTGAGCTTGCTGATGATCTGACTCTTATTTCAAAAGCGCTCCAAATGTCTATAGATGAAAAAGAAAAATTATCGAATGAACGAGTAACTCAGTTGTATCAACGCTTAGTTTGGACCTTCCAGGCAGAATTCGGTACGTTTGAACGTAAAAAGTACCTATCACTCTCTCACGAACCAAACAAAGCCATGAATCTCAATGCCTACATCTCCTTAATGGGTAATACCTATAAACAGGTAGAGATCGATGATGGAATACTGCTTGAACCTACCGATGAAAAAAATCCTGATAATTTTGTCGTGGCAGATAGTGAATATCTTTTGACCTTAGACGCGGACTCAATTCTATTACGAGAATACTGTCTCCGATTAGTCTATCTATTGGAGCAGCCAGAAAACGAGCAGGTTGCCGTTACTCAGACTCCATATTCCTCATTTAGGGGAGCCTATTCCCGAATTGAGCGACTTGCCGGTGCCACAACTGACATCCAGCACGTATTACACCAAGGAATGACCCACTATGGCGCCACCTTTTGGGTTGGTGCAAATGCTATTATCCGTAAGAAAGCACTTGAAGATATTGTTGAAACTGAATGGGAGAATGGTATCACCGTAAAACGATACATCCAGGACCATACGGTTATCGAAGATACGGAATCAAGTATCGATTTGACGAAACATGGTTGGTACCTCGTTAACTATCCAGAACGACTCAGTTACAGTGCCACTCCGCCAGATTTTGGAGCTTTGGTCATTCAGCGTCGCCGATGGGCTAATGGAGGACTCCTGATTATGTCCAAGTTATGGTCAGTAATCCGTCAGCGAAAAAATAAAAATGAATTGATTTCTCGAACCGAAATACTCCTTCGGGTTAACTACCTCATCTCAATTGCGTGGGCAACATTTGGCCTGATGTTTTTGCTTGCGTACCCCTATGATGGACGGCTGTTGAGTCCGTTGGTTTTGCTTTCTGCGATGCCGTATTTCATCACCATGGCCAGCGATCTTAAATATAATGGTTACAATGCGTTAGATATTTTCAGCATTTATGGGTTTAACCTGATTTTGCTTCCCGTTAACTTTGCCGGAGTGATGAAATCGATTGAGCAGGCTATTACCGGCAAAAAAATTCCTTTCGGACGAACACCGAAGGTGAAGAACCGAACCTCAGCATCACTCTTTTTTGTAGTTGTACCAGTATTGATTGTGGCGTTTTCGGTATTCACCGTTTGGAGAAACGTACTTATTCAGAACTGGGGTAATGCAACCTTTGCCGCGTTCAATGCTATTCTTGCTACTTGGGCCATTATCGCGTACATCGGTATCGGTAATTTGTTAACCGATCTCTGGCTTGGCCTGACCGATTGGCTCTATGTTGAGTCTAAACCAAAAAATATTGCAAAAAATACAAATGCGCCAGAAAAACGCGTCGACTGGAAAAAAATTATTCATCAAGGTGACATTGAAGGTATCAAACCAAGACTCTTTATCGATGAATTAGCCTAACAAGATAACTAATATGGAACCAAATCAACAAAACAACAAATCAAATATGCCTCAACAAAAGCCAACCCGGCGATTGTCTCCTTGGAGAGTGCTTATGGCAGCGGTGATCGTAACGGTTATGATGAGTGGAGGTATTTACGTGGCAAGAGGTTGGCGAACCAGCGAAACGGTTACTGTTGACCCGTGGTATGCACCATATGTCGATGTTACCGCGACGCCTCGGTTTCCTTTTGAACAAATTCCTGAAACTACTGCCCAAAACGTTGTGCTCTCATTCATCGTTTCAGATCCAGAAAATGCCTGTACTCCTACCTGGGGAGGTTTTTTCACTGTAGATGAAGCGAGTAACAACTTAGATCTTGATCGAAGAATAGCTTTGTATCGTCAAAATGGCGGTGAAGTGAGTATTTCTTTTGGAGGTCAGCTCAACAATGAACTTGCCGTACATTGTGCTGACGAATCAGCACTGCTCACCGCGTACAAGACAATTATTGATCGGTACCAAGTCTCTCTAGTCGATTTTGATATTGAGGGGGAAGGGTTGTTGGATAAAGAAGCGACTATTCGACGAGCCAAAGTATTGGCTCAATTACAGGACGCGAAAAACAAAGAGGATGAAGCGCTGGCAATTTGGCTGACGTTACCCGTGGCTCCGAGCGGCTTAACTGATGCGGGGCATGAACTAATCGCCGAAATGCTTGCTCAAGGTGTTGATATTGCTGGGATCAATGTTATGGCTATGAATTATGGCCAAAGTAAAGACGTCACCCACTCAATGGCTCAGGCATCAGAAATGGCATTAATAGAGACGCACCGGCAGCTAGGTATTTTATATGACCAAGCGGGAATTTCACTTAATGATTCTACGCTTTGGAAAAAAATGGGTGTTACCCCCATGATTGGGCAAAACGAATTTTACCAAGAGATTTTTACGCTTGTTGATGCAAAAACAATGAATGAATATGCGTTTAACAAGAATATTGCCCGAATTTCGATGTGGTCTCTGAATCGTGATGTTCAGTGTGGTGGTAATTACGCCAATCTCACCATCGTCTCAAATTCATGCAGTGGTGTTAATCAAAAAGAGTACGAATTTTCTCAGATTCTTTCGAAAGGATACGACGGCTTGATGAGTAAGAATGCCAACGTGAAAACAACCAATGATCCGATTCCAACGGTGATCGTAGATGATCCATCCTCAAGTCCGTATCCAATTTGGTCAGAAGAAGGGGTGTATCTTAAGGATACTAAGATTGTTTGGCATGGAAATGTCTATCAGGCCAAATGGTGGACCAAAGGCGATCTGCCAGATAATCCTGTGTTACAAACCTGGGAAACACCGTGGCAATTGTTAGGACCGGTATTGCCTGGCGAGGAACCGGTCGTACTGTTAACCCTCCCTGAAGGAACATATTCCGAATGGTCAGGTACCACGATCTATACAGAAGGAGACCGAGTGCTGTTTGACGGTATCGCTTTTCAGGCAAAATGGTGGACGCAAGGGGATAGCCCGGCTGCTGCCAGCATTAATCCAGATAGTTCTCCTTGGTTACGCTTGACCCAAGAGCAAATTAAAACCATGCTCGAAGACGGATTCGCCTCGTAAATACATTTTCTCTATAGCTAATCTTTATTTTTTTGTATACTCTTAACAAGGAGTTGTTTGATTGTATGCCAAATACACCCCATGATTTACTAGCCCAAAAACTTAAAGAGGCCACCGCCAAAGTCGCGGTCGGACAAAAATATTGTCATTACAAAAATCCTGACCGATTTTATGAGGTGATCGCGCTTGGCTTTCAAGAAGCAAGTGAAGATCTCTGTGTCGTTTATAAATCTCTTTACGGTGAGGGATTTGTTTGGGTAAGAAACTTAGATGACTGGCTTTCCACGGTGGAGACTGATATGG
>JAGQKX010000093.1 GCA_020429905.1 candidate division WWE3 bacterium | reverse complement strand
ACACAACTACAATGGAGTGACCGACTTCGTAAACTAACCATGGATGCAACCAACCTTCATTTTCAATACACCTATAATTTTGTTGTCGACCCAACGGTTTTTAGTCTTAATGCCTTTGTCTCTGAAGATCTGGCTGTCAATACCGCTCGAGATATTTTGGCACGACTAGAAATATTAGAAGGTTCACTCGGAATGGACCTTGATCAAGAAAATTACACCGCTCAACAATTACGTTTTGACGGTACCAAACTCGTTCAATCAACGACGTTGTTTAATACGTCAGCTATCCGAGTTGACTATTTTAGAAGTCCGCTTGATACTGTCCCGATGGTCAGTCCTCATTTCTATGTTAGCCCTGTTAATATCACCATTTCCTCTAAGGCTAATCAAACTAATATTGATTACTATCCGCAAATTCTTGAATTAAACTACTCATATTGGCGAATTGAAAAAACCAAATTCGGCACCTACCCCATTGTCTCCGCTGATATTGCCTACACCCAATTTGAACAAAACTATTCTCGCTACCTCGTCTTCGCCGGAGAAGAAGACGATCCACAAGTGAGTTATGTCGATAAAAAAATAAATATCGTTTCGACTCGAGAAGCTGAACTAGGTTACTATAACCCAGAAAAATACCAGCAATATTTGCAGCCAGTTTGGATATTTAAAGGTAAAGCAACCATCGAGACTGGACAACAGCTTGATTTTGTTGCATACGTACCAGCTGTTAGTGCAGAATGGATACAATAATGAAAAATACTGCCCTCAATCACCATTTGCTAAAAAGTTTCCAGGAGTTACAAAATGACGTAGAAATTCGCTTCGCGCAGAAACACCATCATGCCTGGAATCTTTTACAAAAAGAAAAAAATGTCGCAGAACATTATTTTGCCGAAGGAGAAAAATTAGCCGCCGCCGGAATACTGGCTGGCTCGCTCGTGATGTCATCAGAGCCAATCGCTGCCTGGGCCGAAACGTTAAACGAACCGAAAGATGACCAGGATAAAGAAACCACCATACAAGTGACCAAGCCGTTGCCGCCAAAAGATGAAGCCCTCAAAAGAGCGGTCAAGAGCGCGCTGCCATCAACTCCCCAACCACTCCCAGAAGATACATCCGCCATGCTGACCTTACGAATTCAAAAACTATTAAACATTACCGCCGTATCCGAATTAGATGGATTCCGTCTGAATACTGACTATGGATTTATGGGAGCAGAACAGCATTTACCCCGATTCCCTGGAGACGCTCTCGATCAACACGATGAGTATCAGGCATCGGGTATCACCCCTCAACTGGGAGCTTTCGGTTATTTTGCGAATTCTAAAGAAGAAATGACTGAAGAAACAAACCTAGAAGAAAAATATTATGTAGCTGTTCAGTCATTTTTGTCTCCCCAGTACCAAGAAAACGTCTACCAATATAAAAATTGGTTAAAGCACCGGAAGGTACTGGTCATTAATCCATCTAACGGCAAGGCAGTCGTCGGTGTAATCGGAGATGCTGGACCTGCCGAATGGACCAACAAACAATTTGGCGGATCGCCAGAAATAGTGCATTATTTAAATAGTGGAACGCATCACCACAACACACCAGTGGTGATGCTCTTTATCGATGATCAAGAAAATAATGTCCCATTGGGACCAGTTAACTGACCAATATCATAACAACCCCAGTGTACGACCGTTTTATTTTGAATGGTTCGACATGGATGCTATTTTCGACGAGATCCACACCCTATCCCTCGATCCCGAACAAAACAAAGAGATGGTCGATAAAATTTTAAAGACGATTCATTACGAAATGTTATACGAAACGTTTCGGTATCTTCCTGAAGCCAACCACCAGGAAGTACTCGATAATATGAAACATACCAAAGACTTTGAAAGACTGTTTGGAAGCTACGATATCTCAATAGAGGTTTTAAAAAATAAGCTGAAACAAAAAGCAGAAACGGTAAACCAAACAATTCTTGATCTTCTACAATCAGCTCCACCAGAGGATTAAAATTCGGACAGCAATTGTCCCACAATTTCAACAATTTCTTGTAATGATGCTACGTTGCCAACTTCACCTGAGGCTCTCTCTTTGACTTCAAAATATCCACCTTCAATTGTTTTGGGAGAGATGATGACGCGCAAGGGGATACCAATCAAATCAGCATCGGTAAATTTCTGACCCGGTGAAACGTCTGTCCGATCGTCAAATAAGACTTCCAATCCCATCTGTTTCGCCTCTGAATAAAAAGTATCCGCAGCTTCACGAACGGAATCTGTATCAGAATTAATTGTAATAAGATGCAGATGAAATGGCGAAACTGCCATTGGCCAGACGAGTCCTTTCTCATCATGATATCGCTCCGCCACTGTAGCGAGCGTCCGCCCAACCCCAATTCCGTAACATCCCATATACAACGGCTGTGCTTCACCATTTTCGTCGGTGAACACTGCTTTGGACATTTTAGTCGTGTAATGATGACCAAGTTGGAAAATATTACCTACCTCTACACCTTTACCTTCGATCAACTCCTTACCGGAATCAACTGTTTTAAGGCCGGCCTGGGCGAGAGAAATATCTGCTTCAATGTTATGAGAAAAATCACGTCCATAATTGACGTTACGGGTATCTGTCGTTTCTTCTTTTTGCCCCCCAATGAAATTCTTTACTGTCTTGAGCGAAAGATCGGCCACATACGTCGCGTCATGTCCCCATGAATGGACATAACCCGGCTTGGTTCCTAATTTTTCTAAGTCTTCTGGAGTAGCCTCATCAAGCTGTTCGATCATAACCAATACTTTTTCGAGTTTGGTTTTATTGACTTCCAGATCACCCCGGATAGAGGCAATGATGATTTCATCGGAGGTGTTATTTTTATAGACCACGTTTTTGAGATATCTCCAGGTTGGCTCTCCATAATGTTTGACGTTGTCGTCCATGGTTTTGACCCACGCAGGCTGTTCTATTGTTTCCATTTCTTTTATTTCTTCATCAGGATTTTTATCTTCCAAAATAAATGTTGCCACATCCTCATGAGCACAATACGAACCATCTTCTGTCATGAGATATCGACTTTCTCCTACCTCAGCTTCAGCAATAAATTCGTGGCAATATTCCCCCCCAATATAGCCATTATCAGCCGCAACCATTTTGGTGGACAACCCCACTCGCTGAAAGATACGCGCATAGGTATCAGCCATCGTTTGATAGGTCTCTTTAAATGATTCAGCATCCTGGTCAAAACTATACGCGTCCTTCATCGTAAACTCCCGAACGCGTAACAAGCCACCACGAGCCCGCAGCTCATCACGGAATTTTTGAGAGAATTGATAGAGGTTAAATGGCAGATCCTTGTATGAAATTTGAAACTTGCGTACCACATCGACAAACATTTCTTCCGCAGTTCCACCGAGCGCAAACTCAGCCCCACGTCGATCCGTTACTTTCATCAGCCCAAAATTACCCGCGTTATCCCGATTCGTTTCCTGCCAAAGTTCTAATGGGTGCAATGTCG
>JAGQKX010000092.1 GCA_020429905.1 candidate division WWE3 bacterium | reverse complement strand
AGGTGACTTCCGGGCGGTTGGTAATAATTAGGTCAAACACAAATTGGCTTTCCTCGGCGATAAGTGAGTCTTCGTCTTTAATATCGATCCTGGGTTCAACCAGCGGGAACAATTCTTTATTTTCGGTTAAGACCTGTCGATAGCCCAGATCAACGAGAATCTCTATTGCTTCTTGGAGAAGGCGTAACTCCCCTACTCTACTTCGGATTTCTTTTGCGGGAGCTTTTCCCTTTCTAAAGCCGGGAACATTTATTTCTTTACCAAGAAACTCAAGCGCCTGATCTTTAGCATTGGTAATATCGTCGGCACTCGCGGTGATGGTAAATTGGATTTCTTGATCTTTTAGGTCGTTTCGTTCGATTTTCATAGGTGTAATGTATGATTTTAGCTTATCTGATGATAATACTGGTCAATTATAACCTTTTCTAAAGAAAGTGCAACCAAAGCAGTATTATCCTATAGTGTTTGATTTTGTTGGTAATTAGCGAGATAATGATAGTAGGCACATATGCTATGGCTTTTCGGAGCCGCTATAGTGCCATTTGGCACCTTATTTTGTTCGCCACTATGCTTGATTTAGGTACAAAACTTAGTCAAGCGCTCACAAGGAGGTAAATTGTGAATACTTTGCGAACGCCCTTTAAAATCCTGTTTGGGCTTGTAATTCTGACGCTCGTAGCGTGTAATCAGCCGGAGCCGTCTCCAGCTTCAACCGCTACACCGGTACCAACGGATACGGTTGTCACACCAACACATGTGCCAACTATCGTTCCTACGTTACCGCCAACCCCTACGCCCACACCTACTCCGCAGATACCGCCAATTGTTCTTAGTTGGAACAATGATTGGCGTGATGCCTGTGTGAGTGATGCGACGCTTTTGATTCTGGCGTTGTATGGCCATACGGAGTATCAGGGTGGTATGAGTCGGGATTATATGCTGGGATATCAGGTTCTGGACCTAGTACCACTCGTCGCAAATCCTGAGTTTCAACAGGATTTGCCGGAAATTGTGGCTGAATATGGGGACAACCCGGCAGGGAAAGTCCTGATGTTTTTACAGTTTCCGTCATTGACAGCGAATGATGAGTTAGTACTGGGTGTGGATCTGGTTGTCTTGGAACCGGGACAGGCATTGCCGTTCTTGTTCTCTGATGAGATTGATGAAGTAGATTATGACAAGTGGGTCAGTTTCTTGGTCTACGATGGCCAGGATGCAACTGGCAACTTCTGTTTCTCAATAAATGAGGCGGAAGAACCATGGGTCATTGAGCCTAACCGAATCGATCCGTTCCAGCTGCCGATGCCCGGCGTCAGAGCTTAAACCAAACAGGCGAAAGCCCGGTGGGAATTTTTCCTACCGGGTCTTTTTTTTGTCATTAAACAATTTATTGGTATTTGTAATTATTAAGAATTTAGGCATAAAAAAAAGGCGTAGCAACGGATGTTGCTACGCCTTCAGGTTTAAACGATACAGCTACCGGCGGAGAATCCGTCGGTTAATCTGTCTACGTTGATGTCCCCAATTACTAATATTGAGTTCATCAACAGAAACACGTAATTTCGGAAGTTCCCGATAATTGTGTTCCCAGCTAGCCTGGTGTGGATTGGCCCTGATCGATTTAAGATCGGTGTCAACCCAATAGGCAGTGATACCATCACCAGTTTTGATGTAAACAATACGCCAGAACACGTTTTGGGTGATTTGTTGTATTGCCCCATCAACCATTTGAGTGGGTGCGTCAGGAGATTCAACTGGAGTTTTCCCTCTGCGGGTATTCCCCAGAATTAGTTGCGGATTATGCCCTTGTGCTTTGGCATAGTTCCACGCAGCCTGATGTGCTCCACGAACCGTCGGTAGTGCCCATCGCTGGTCACGTTCCCCGGCGTAATGCTCGCCCTGGTATTGTGCATACTGGTCCAGTGTAAGTTTGAACTCTAACCGGTAATGTACATACCCTTTTGTAGCGGGTACCTCTGTGGTGAGCGGGAATGGCCGTTGATGAATCCGTTTACGGTGGATGATCAACATGGCGAAAAACTCGCCGCCAATTTCATATACATTTTCAATCATGGCTACTCGCCATTGATTGGGAACGTTCCACTCTACCAGGATACTTCTGTCATTCTTTTTACTTCTCATCTCCACACTCCAGAATTAATCGTCGCACTCCAGCGTTTCGAAAAATCGAAGACGCATTTCTGCTCTCACGTCTGCTCCTTCAACATAAGGACTCATGGCCTTATCCCAACCTTCTTCGTCTAAACGACAAAGATTAATGGGGCGAATCTCGTCCACAAGTAATGCCTGGATGACGGTTTTAATCTCACCCTTAACGCGACCTTTTCGCAAGGGGTGCTGATCGAAACCGCATTCAATCCAAAACAAACGGGTGTTCTCTCTCACCTCAGGAGTCATTTTTTCTGGTTCTTTTGGTCCCAGATACACCTGGATGGGGTATGAGTCGTCACCCCCGATACCGATATACTCAGTATCGTCAGAGAGATTTAGCGGGATTACCGCCGTGATACGAAAATCTGGATACATACGTTCGACTTCTTCTGTTGCGGTCTCAAGATCCGGATACGTTAAGATCGGTCCGGTTCCATTCGACTGTCGTGTGTGATGAAGTGCTTGGTAACTGCTGCCCATCGTTCCTCCTCTGGAAATTACGCCACTGCCGCAGGTGTTGACAACTTCACCCGGGGCAGCACTACTTGTTCATAGCGCTCATTTGCCTTTAGTGTCATCCATTCAATGATATTTTCAAAGTTAGATGCCTTTTGGTTATGACGCTCGAGCAAGCATAATCGAAGTGTTTGAACGGTCTCGTACTGTTGGGATTTGAGACCAATAGCTTTAGACCGCAATCGGCCGATGAGGCTGATATCTACCGAAAAATCGGCGTACCACCATTCTGACACTTCATTGGTTAGGACGAAATACGTCATCAGTGTCGGACCTACGTAGGCTAAGTAAATATAGCCTTCGTACCCACCTTTGTCTTCCAACAGGTCGCAGGTTAAGACAATCTTGGCGGGTTTGGCCCCTTCGTGATGTGCGATGATGTCAACTATCTCCTCGACGGTGTCGCCCAGGGGATGAATTTCCACAGCGCTTTCAAAATCTTGAGGTGTGAAAAGTGACATCATTTCCTCCTACCAGACATATCGGCCTTCTCGTTGGGCTTTCTTCTTTCGTGCCTTACGGGAAAGCGTATGAGGGCGGCGCATAACGTGTTTACCGCACTTGCGGCGATCGCGTCCACGCCATGAACGACGAACTGTGTTACGACAATCGCGCACCCCATCGTGATTGACGTGGGTGCATTGATGTGAGTCGGGCACGGTGTGCCCAGGAAGTATGGTAATCATCGTTTACTCCTTTTAAAACGATCTGACTACTGCTTACAAAAATTGTAAGACCAACCCCAACTTCGGGAGTGGATTTTTCATCCAAATGGATGCTCGTACAAAAGTACGAGGGCCTCAAGTGATCGCTTCTCACCTGAGATACCAATTCTAATCCTCGAATACGCCTGACGGCGAACC
>JAGQKX010000091.1 GCA_020429905.1 candidate division WWE3 bacterium | reverse complement strand
ATTTGTGTTGGGCATGTTACTCACATTGTAATCATTCGCAAGAATGTGCAAAAGTACCAGCTGGGCGCGAATTTTTTCGGTAAAATGTAGCCAATGGTAAAAAATATGCAAAAATATACTAACTTGCCTCGTGCCGTTGATCTGTCATATCGGTCAAATGCGCTTATTGCTAGTATCTCGGTAATTATGTTTATTATCGGTTGGGTGGTGAGCCAATCAGTTAATACAGCTTTCGGCTGGTTATGGTTACCGTTTGTTGCGTGGACGATCGCTCGTGAAGTTGACCCTGATCGGGAATGGCAAGCGTTTATTGCGGTGGTATTCGGGATGGTCGCGGCGGTTATTTGGGGAATGCCCAATTTTTCGATTGCGGTATTTTTGATGTTTTCAGTGCGATTATTGGTTGGTTCGGTTTCGCAAAAATTCCATCCGACTGATTTTCTGGCTCTTGGTATTTTTCTTTCTTGGATCATCTATTCATTGCGATTCTCAAGCATTACGCTTCCGTCTAACCCAGAGTGGATGATTGCTGGGCTTGTGGCGTTAGTCATGGTGATCAAAATATTTCGGACCAATGCTGTCTCGTCAAAAACTGACTTAGACACGGAGAAACTTTGTTCGGATCGTCTGCGAACGGGTCGGTTGGTGGCACTCCTGATCGCGGCCATTCCGTTGAGTATCGCTGGGCAGACTCCAACCGCTATGTATCTGTGGTTTATTTTTTGGGGGAGTATTTTTGGGTGAAGGGGCAGACACCGTGCCGGTAGCTACTCGTTTGGGAAATCCCACACGGTGTTGGACAAAAAACTACCCCTCATGGGTATCGCAATAGTAATCCATTGCTTGCTTCATAAACGTTGGGTCAATATCACGATCTTTGTAATACTGAGCAAAACGCTCGTCCTGAACGTACATGGCCCCCAGCCCTCTGAACATTTCCAGCGAACAATCATAAAAATTATTCATATGCTGATGGTAGTCTGCAATCAAATTTTGCACTTCATCAGATTCGACAGAATTGTCGGTAAATTTTTTTAGATCGGCTAGGATTGCTTCGCCTTGCTGGGTTATTCGGGCGATATCTTCTTTTCTCCAGTTCTTCATCCGCTCTTGGGATTGGCGATATGCATCTGTATTGCCCCAACGCTGCTTAGCTTCTTCCTTGTATTCGTTAATTTTTTCTTGGCTTAAGCCGTTAAATAATTCTTCTTCAGTCATTTGAGTACCTCCTTTCTGCGAATTTATAGATTTGGTAATTGTTTCGATAATGGTATCGAGCCGATTGCGTTGGAGAACAAGTAATGCTCTTTGCTCGCGCAAGGCTGTTGTCTGGTCATACTGATCAGCCGAGACCATTTTTTTTATCTCGGAAAGAGAGAACTGTAACTCACGATAGAACAGTATTTGTTGCAATTGGAGCAGCTCTTTTTCCCCATAATTACGATATCCGTTATCGGCAATATAGGCGGGAGAGAGCAGCCCGATGTTGTCATAGTAATGAAGTGTTCGGACGCTGATTCCAGCCAGTTTAGCAAGTTGGTTGACACTGTATTGTTTCATGCTGGGATTATAAACTATGACGTTACGTGAGGGTCAAGGGGGTCAATACATAAGGATCCCCACGATGATGAAGAAGTCAAAAATAATATAGAGAATGTAGGTCAAAATAATAAGTTTTTCTTTGTGGATAAGACCATAAACAAACCAAAGGAAAGAGATGACGAGGAAAAGTATCCAAGTTAATAAAGAAACCCCGCTGCTGTTTTGGGTGACATAGATATCAATTCCTTGAGGTAGAGATGCGAGTGGTCCGACAATTGCAGCGATGACCATCAGTTTTTCAAACATTGAATTGAAGTTGCCATGAGAGTGGTCTGAAGCGTAGTTGTGATGGTGCATATCTATAGTTATACATTTTTGTAAAAAAAATTTCTGGATGCTATATGAGCTATTGGTCATTGTGGTTGATGTGTTGAGGTAGTTTTCACTATTATATAGGCGAAATACTCGGTGTGCTTATTTTTGCTTGTAGTGAAAAGAAAATTAGCGCTTTCATTCTGTTTTATTGTGGTACTATAAAAGTGTAAATTTGCCTGTCCTATGAACCAAAATAATAGATTGAAAAACGCTGCCCTTATTTTTGTCTCAGCGACTCTCTTTGTGGGAGTTGCTTTTTACTTGGTCATTTCTTCCTCTCAGGCGGCGGTAAAAACCCTAACCTCAAACGGTGATTGGGAAAGCGGCACACTCGTAAATACCGAATCAAATACAAAACTTGGTGATTTAAAACTAAGTCCAGAAGGAATCTGGGGACCACGTAATTTACATAGTCCACTCAACACACTGTCAACCGGGACGACCTTCGCCAGTGATGGGTCATATATTTACGTCATGCGCGGTAGTGGGTCGAATGAATTTTGGAGATATGATCCGGTGACTGACTCATGGGATGTGTTGGCTGATTTGCCATTTAGCCCTTACTACGGATCTGATCTTTCGGTATTAGATGGATATGTGTATGCCATTTTTGGAATGTACCAGAATGTATTTGCCCGTTACTCAATTGCAGACAATACTTGGGAAAATCTCGCTGATTATCCTGAACTGATGTATGAAGGGGCAAGTGTAGAGACAGATGGAACGTATATCTATGCCTTGCGGGGAAATAACAGTACGGAATTTTATCGGTACGATGTGCTGACTGATGCTTGGAGTGTGCTCGATTCTACACCGGCCACGATACGCAACGCCGGAGACCTAACGTATATTGGTGGGTATTTGTATACCGCTCGAGGGGCGAATACGAATACTTTTTACCGGTACGATATCTCGGGAGATACGTGGACGACTCGGGCTAATATCCCCGGAACGATTAACGATCGAATTGAAACAACCACTGATGGAACGTATGTGTATGTCCCGCGCGCAGGAAATACTACTACTTTTTATCGATACGATCCTTCGGGAAATAGTTGGACCACGCTTTCGGATACACCAGATACCGTACGGTATAGTGGTGGTCCGGTGTATCTATCTGATGACGGAAAAATTTATTTCTTCCGGTCAAATGGACAACGACATGTCTGGCGTTACGATATCGGACTGGATGAATTTGAAGGCCCGTCGGATCCGCCAGCTTATTTTGCCACGGGAGCTGATTTGGTTTATTACGGCGGATATTTGTTTGCTCCTCGAGGAGCTAATCAAACCACACTCTACCGGTATGATTTGGCTTCCAACACCTGGGATACCCGGGCCGATGCTCCTGGATCTTTTAACGATGATGTGAAAGGAGTAGCCGCGGGAAGCTATCTCTATTTTTACCGTGGCAGCAATACGACTGACTTTTACCGATATGACCCTTCTGGAAATAGCTGGTCCAATATGGCTGCGACCGATTCGAATGTTCGCTTTGGAGGGACGCTGGCATATCCAGGAAGCGGGGATTATATCTATGGCACTCGAGGTACCACCACGGATACGTTTTGGAGATATAGTATTTCTGGTGATAGCTGGGATGATGCAGGCGTAGCTGATTTACCCACTGATGCAGAGGCAA
>JAGQKX010000090.1 GCA_020429905.1 candidate division WWE3 bacterium | reverse complement strand
GAAACCGGCCAAGGTCTTCATCTCCAGCAACCAGCGTAAATCTGTGGACATCTTGTAACTCCAATGCTGTAAAAAGCTGGTATCGAGTACTGATAAAATATCCCGTACCACTCACTCCGCCCTCAACCAAAATTTGTACTTGTTGTGAGCTCATCGACTAGCTCCTTTGGTAGTGATTTATTCTCATTATAAAGTATTTTTTTATAAGACAATTTTGGGTACAATAGCGCTACCGTAATTATTATGAAAAACACTGTATACGCGATAACAGGATTGTTGGTGCTTGCCGCAGTATTCTCCGCTGGATATATTTTCCGCGGCACCGTCTTGGGAGAAAAGTTTGCTGATACCGCCGAAAGAAATTTTGCTCAGGGACAAGCCTCAGCGTTAACTCAGCCAAACACCGACACGTATCGGGTCGCCGATCCCACCCCTATCGGATTGTCAGAACCAACCCCGCTTCCTACCAAAGCGGTGAAATACATGCTCGATGGACCTTCGGCTGGTTCGACGGAACGCGATGATCAACGCCGGTCAGACATCAGTCTTCTCGGTACCGCTGCGGAAGCGTTCTTTACCGAAAATAACGGCGTCTATCCCCAGACACTTTTCGATCTCGTTCGTGGTGGTCAGATGAAAAGTCTGCCATTGACTCCGACCTATGCCAACGGCGCCGACGAACTATATCAGCTCACCCCCTGCGAAACGACAGGTGAAATCCTTATCTGGATTCCGCTCGAATCAGAGCTACCGACGGCATACTATGTCTATTTCACCCGATATGGACACACCTATACCGTCACCCAAGAACCAGATAAAGCATTTTGCTCTTTAACGATGTCTGCGTTAGAAGCAATCGAACAATAACCCAAATGATATAATCCATTCAGCCTATGGTACTTATTCACACCCTCGTTCTATTATTCACGTTTTATGCCCTCGCCAAAGTGGTGGATCTGTATTTCGTCGAAAGTCTAGAAATTATTTCCAAACGGCTCAAACTATCCTCTGATATTGCGGGAGCAACCTTCATGGCTATGGGCAGTTCAGCACCGGAGCTCTTTGTTTCAATCTTAGCGTTATTTCGTGCTTCAGAAGAAATGGCCATCGGACCGGGAACGATCGTTGGTTCGGCTATTTTTAATATTCTGGTAATTATCGGTGCTTCGGCGCTTTTCAGACGAGCGCTCCTCACCTGGCAGCCTGTCATTCGTGACCTCCTTTTTTATATAGTTTGTATCTTGGTTTTATTGTTCACCTTCATGGACGGACAAATCACCGTCATCGATGCCATGTATTTCGTAGCGCTGTATGTCGTCTATCTATTTTCTTTTGGCCTGTGGCGCAAATGGTTCCCCTATGAAGTAGATGCCGCCACCGGAGAAGATATTAGCTCAGGGGCTGAAGTAGAAATTGAACACGTTAAATCGGAATCGTGGTCCATCGGTACAGTGGTAGAAAAAATCATTGATTTACTCTTTTTCGACCTCAAAAAAAGAGAGCATTTGTTCATGGCAAATTTCGGTATTAGTATTTTGCTGATCGGTGTGTTAACCCACTTCATGGTGGAATCTGCAGTATCAGTGGCCAATTTCTTTCACGTCCCAGCGGTCATTATCGGCCTGACCATCCTCGCCGCCGGTACATCCGTACCCGATTTATTATCTTCCATTAATGTCGCCAAACGCGGATACGGAGATATGGCGATTGCCAATGCTGTCGGATCAAATATTTTTGATATCGCGATTGGATTGGGATTACCATGGTTATTCATCAATGTGCTCGGACATCATTCGATTCCGGTAGATACCGAAAACTTATTCTCCTCGGTGGTACTTCTTTTTGCAACGGTTTTGGCGTTACTCTTCTTACTGATCGCGAAAAAATGGGAGATCGGACGATATGCCGGTATCCTGTTGATTGGATTTTATATTTTGTACGTGTTATTTCAGATTGGATTATTTTCTATGACGTTCTGTCTGAACCTCGGAAGTGGATTTTGTATTTCTCTTTAGCGATCAATCAACCCTTCCGTCTGTAATTTCCACAACATCTGATAGTGGCCATGCTTCTTTTTGATGAGTTCTTCGTGCGTACCTTCTTCTACAATTTCCCCTTCATCAAGCACGATAATTCGATCGGCCCGCTGAATAGTTGATAACCGATGAGCAATAATGATCGTCGTTTTTTCTTTAGAAATATCCCAAAACGCTGACTGGATCAGTTGTTCTGATTCACTATCCAGATGACTGGTTGCTTCATCAAAAATAATTATTTGCGGATTGACCATCATCATCCGGGCAATCGCTAATCGTTGTTTTTGACCGCCGGATAGTTTGATGCCACGCTCACCCACTGTGGTTTTATACTTTTTGGGTAAAGTCATAATGAAGTCATGCAGGTGGGCAAGTTGAGCCGCCGCCGTGACTTTTTTCCGAGTTGGTGCATCGTCACCATATCCAATATTGTATTCAATGGTGTTGTTAAACATGATTGGTTCCTGCGGCACTACTCCCATCACGGAACGCAGCTCCGCTTTTTTAGCCTCCTTAATATCAATGCCATCGATTGAAATCGTTCCTTTTTGCGGATCAAAAAATCTCAGCAGTAATTTGGTCATGGTGGTTTTGCCGGATCCTGATCGCCCAACCAACGCGACTGATTCTCCTGGTTTAATAGTGAGATTGATATTCTTTAACACGGCATTTCCTTTGTTGTAGGCAAACGTGACATCTTTGAACACAACTTCGCCCGTGATATTTTTGATATCAACCGGTTCGATCGGATCTTTTATCTGAATGTCTTCGTCGAGCAAATCAAAATATCGCTCGATATCTGAATAGCTTTTGGCAATGTTACGAAGCCTAAATAGCAAACGGGTCAGTCGCGGGAAGTACGAGTTAAGAAATCCAATCACTACGACAAAATCTCCGATCGTGATCCGGCCCGCTTTAATATCAAAATACATCAACGACAACATCACGACATAGCCTAATATCGTATTAAACGTGGTGACAAATTCTATCGTGCGCCAAGAATACGAGTATCCCCATAATGCTTTTTCCCAGACGCTGAATTTTTCCATGAGCGAAACATGTTCCCGTTCTTCTTTGGCAAAAAACTTTACGGTGTCGTAGTTGATCAGATTATCGGTAATGTGCGATGAGACCCGGTCCTCTTCCTCGTTGAAGGCCGTTCGTTTTTCGATGTTCAGTGACACCAAAAATTTCATCGAGAGTAAGTTGATCACGAAAAACACAAACGCGGCGACGGCATATCGAGGACTAATGAACCAGAAGGAGATCAGCAGCACAACGTAGTTGATGACTAATAGCAATATTTCTTGCAGTTCATTGCTAATACTCCAAAACGCTGAATCCCCTCGTTTGAACGCACTAATGAGCGCTCCTGTACTTTTTTCTGTATGAAAAGCAAAATCAAGATCCTGAACGTATTTAAAAATAAACGCCCGCGCATCCCGCATACTCGCGATAATGTATTTATCAAACGTCCACCAGGTGATCGGGTCCAAAATACTACTGATGAACACGACAAGCACAAACAGGCC
>JAGQKX010000008.1 GCA_020429905.1 candidate division WWE3 bacterium | reverse complement strand
TGATGTGTGGGAACACGCGTATTATCTGCATTATCAAAATAGAAGAGCTGATTATGTAGATGCTTGGTGGAGTATTGTAAATTGGCCTGAAATCAGCGATCGCTTCAATCGTGTGGCTGAAGGGTAATACAATAGTTACTTAACTTTTGTCTCGGTTTCTTCCTTCTCTTTATCAATTTCTTTCTTTTCGATCCAGCGCATTTGGTGATAACCCAGCAGCGAAAATACAATTGCTGCAGACGAAGCAATTCCTAATAGATTGATAAGGAATAATTGAAATGAGCCCGCCACAATATCTCGGTTAATTTCAGATATACCAATTCCGGTAGTGCAGAGTGGGGGTAAGAGTGCGACAACTACGGCAACTCCTGGTAGGGTAGCTGATAGTTTTGGCTTTGCCCAAGAGTATGTAGCGGCTATCCCTGACAAAAAAGCAATGTAAACATATGGCAGACTCGGACGAATGCGACTCACAATTTCGGGATTATTAGGGCTGTAAATACCAACGATAAATGAAGTAACAATTGAAAGAACAAGTACAATCCCCACGGATTTGATAATCGTGAGGGTCGAACGAATGAGCGATTCTTGATTAGCCGTGACAATTCCAAGTCCCAACGCTAAGATTGGAGAAAGTAATGGAGCAATCAACATCCCTCCAATAATAACTGCGCCATTTCCCAGGCTTAAACCCAGTGTCGTAATCAATGTCGAAACAATTAATAGAAAATAAAAATCTTTTCCAATATGACTTTCTTGAATGAGGTCATGAACTACTGCTCTTCTGTCTTGGGTTTCTTCAATATGGTTATTTCCGTTTGTCATATCGTGCTTATTTAGTACATAGCTATTGTAACAGTTGAGTTTTTATTTGGAAACATAACCCGGCAATTAGAATAAATATTCACAAACATATGATAAAGATGTATAGTAATATAAATGGCTCTTGAACCACTCAAGGTTAACCAATTACCAAAGGCTTTATCACTTCGTAAAATCATCGGACCGAGCTTTATTATTTTGGGATTAGGACTTGGCAGTGGAGAGGTAATTCTGTGGCCATATCTCACCTCGAATTTTGGTATGGGTGTTATTTGGGGTGCCCTTCTTGGTCTTTCTTTTCAATTCATCATGAACATGGAAATTGAACGGTATGCATTGGCTCATGGTGAGAGTATCTTTGTAGGATTTGCTCGTAAACTACGCTGGCTTCCAATCTGGTTCATCTTTTCAACGTTCTTACCTTGGATTTGGCCGGGGATTGCCGCTTCTTCGGCGACGCTTGTGGGTCATTTAGTTGGATTCGAACAAACGCATTATATTGCCATTGGATTTCTTATCTTGATGGGGTTGATTCTTTCGCTGGGGCCTGTTTTGTATAAAACAGTTGAAACGTTCGAAAAAGTACTCATCATCTTAGGAGTTCCATCAATCTTTGTAATCAGTGTCATCCTTGCTGAAAGAGCAGATTGGATTGCGGCAGCAAAAGGTATTGTCGGCATTGGCGAGGGATTTTCCTTTTTGCCGGCTGCCATCCCAATGGCTACATTTCTTGGTGCGTTGGCCTATGCAGGCGCAGGAGGAAATCTTAATCTAGCACAATCGTACTACGTCAAAGAGAAGGGGTATGGTATGGGCAAATTTGCCGGAAGGATCACGAGTTTGTTTACAGGTAAAAAAGACGAAGAGGAAATTAGTCTTACAGGGACGGCTTTTGAACCAACTGAAGAAAACCTTTCAGAATTCAAAAAATGGTGGCGAAATATTAATATTGAACATTTTGTTGTGTTTTGGGGTACTGGTTCAATTACGATTGTGTTATTAGCGCTCCTTTCATATACCACTACATTCGGCAAAGGAGCTGATACTGCCTCGATCTCGTTTGTTATTAGTGAAGCTCAAGCTATCGGCGAACTACTCATTCCGGCTGTAGGGACGTTCTTTTTAATTGTAGCGAGTTTGACGCTTTTCGGTACGCAATTAACAGTATTCGATGCGACAAGCCGAATTTTATCCGAAAATATCATTCTGGCACTTCCCTCAAAATTACGAAGTTCAGACATTCCACGTATGTACTATTTTGTTCTTTGGTCACTTATCGGGTCAGGAATTTTGATCTTATTGTTAGGCTTCACTCAGCCGCTGGTTCTTCTAACGACGGCTGCGGTATTAAACGCTATGGCGATGTTTGTTCATGTAGGACTAACACTATGGATGAATATGACATTACTTAAAAAAGAGATCAGACCAAGTGCGTTGAGAATTCTCCTTATGGTTGCCGCATTTTTATTCTACGGCGGGTTTAGCGGATTTGTTCTTGTCGATCAACTTCAGAAATTTTTCTAGGATAATTAATTTACACGGTTGGAATTGCTTGGCGGAGGGGGAGGGATTTGAACCCTCGAGCCCTTGCGGGCGCATGGTTTTCGAGACCAGCCAGTTAAGCCACTCCTGCACCCCTCCAATTGCCCTATTATATCGTATATCAAGCCAAATTTGATATTGCTTGTCAAAGCTGTTGGAGTAAGGTTATAGTGTAAGTATGTTAATTTCTGAAATTTATCATCATGAACCATGGACAATTAGATCGGACGCGACGATAAAAGAAGGAATACAAGAATTGATAAAAGATGGGTGTAATGGTCTTATTGTGGTTGATGAAAACGACAAACTAAAAGGTGTGTTAGCGCTCCAGGATATTGCTGCCGCTACAATCCCCCATGAATTCAGAAATAATCTTAATTTAGCCGCGGCGATGTTTAAACGCGGATTTTTTCAAGAAATGTGCGCAACAATAAAAGATCAGCCCGTAAGCAGCGTTATGCGCACTGATTTTGTTGATGTGACCTTAGATACAAATATTATGGCGGTTACTGCAGATTTTCTTGAAAATGATTTGTATCTTGTCCCTGTTGTCGATAAGGGAGAATTGATTGGCGTTGTCTCAAGAACAGATATTAAGAAAGCATTGGCGCTCTGCATGGGAGTTCCTGACGCAGAGTAAATACGCATATGATTCAAGGCTTAACAATATTTTCGCTCATTTCTATCGGTGTATTAATCATCGTATATTTCTTTCTCCTCACAGAAAAAATAAATAAAGCCATTGTCGCGATCTTAGGTGCGACATTATTAATTGCTACTCAGGTATTCCGAACCGCATCTCATTCTTCTCAGGAAGGTGCGTTTGAGTTTATCAACGGCAACCTTGATGTGCTCGGGTTTGTTATTGGCATGATGATGCTGGTTGGAATCGTCCGTGAATCAGGTCTATTTGAGGCAGCAGCTATCTGGCTCGTAAAGCTAGTAAAAGGACGGCCAAAACTCCTCCTTATTGCCATTGGTTATCTTACCTTATCACTGACCGCATTTCTTTCAAATATACCGACGGTCTTGATCCTAACGCCTGTCATTTTGGTGCTCGTTAAAGAACTAAAACTGCCGTATTTTCCGTATCTTTTCACTGTCGCCGTGATGGCAAATATCGGAGGGGCGATGACGCCTATTTCTGATCCGACAACCTATTATCAAGCAAAAGTGGTTGGTCTAAGTTTTGTTGAGGTATTAACCAATTCTGGAATAATCGTTCTGGTTTTATCCGTTGTCTCTTTGGCCTATATATTACTCGTCTTTGGAAAGAAATTGGATGCGGTTAAAGTCTCGGAGAAAGACGTTGAACTCTACAAGCCAAAATCGGCGATTAAAAATAAACGTGTCCTCACCTTTGGTATTCCCGTACTTATTTTGACAATCATTCTGATGATGTCAAAAGAATTACTAAACTCGCGTCTTGGGATAACCCTTGATAACGCAACGATTACTCTTGGGGCAGCTTTTGCCACCATGCTCCTTTTCCATCGTGAGCCGAAAAAAATATTTAAAGATCTCATTGATTGGGAGATCATCTTTTTCTTTATGGGATTGTTTATTGTCGTTGGAGCTCTAGAATTTACGCATGTGATCGATATCCTTGCGGATGAATTAGTTGAATTAACAGGAGGAGCACTAACGTATCTCGCGCTAGTGATCTCCGTAGGTTCAGCACTATTATCAACATTTATTGATAACGTGCCATACAACATTACGATGGTTGGAGCAATCAAAGCAATGGAGGCAACAGGTATTGCCGTCTATCCGCTTTGGTGGGCACTGAATCTAGGTACCTCAATTGGCGGAGCTGGATCGCCCATAGCAGCTGCCTGTAACGTCATTATTTTTGGCCAAGCAGAAGAGGAAAAAATGCATGTACTTTTCGTCAAATACCTTCTTACAGCGCTACCGTTAGTGATCATTAATAGTTTGATTGCCTTTGGCATTATCTGGCTTCGTTATCTTCGTTAATATAATCCATTTAGTTTGATCAATGCCGTGAAAATATAGAACTGAGGAATATTTTTATTTCTCCTCGATTGATTGTTTAGGATATTGTGAGAGGAAAAGCCAGATTCTGTAGGTGGCGTCAAAGTGGTCGCTAAAAGGATGGAAGATACGAGCAAACAAACCCCCGAACCACTCATGTCCGCTATTGAGCACTGTATATGTTTCAACCGCACTATTATATAAACACAATGGGAATTCAGAGTGGATATAAAGGGTATTTTTTTCTATCAAAGAAGATGAAAGGGAACAACCGTCAACCAAGGCCCAAAAAGTTGAAGATTCCTGGAAAGATTTGAAGGTAATAGGCAATTTTTCACTTAGGTCACCAGTATATGATACAGTTGTATCATCTCTCCCGTGTATCATGACAATAGGCACCGGACTGCTGGAATCAGCGATAGTATAGGTTGAATCACCCACGGGAGTACCACCGATCGATCCGCCCACTACTGCCACAGCAGCAACAGTGTCATCCAGTTGGGCGGCTATTTTATGTGCGAGAATCCCTCCATTTGAAAATCCAATTACGTATATCTTGCTTCCTTTAATCGCCTCATCTTTTTGAATTTGTGCGATTAGTTCTTTGATGAATCCGATATCATTTACTTGATCCTTTGCCGCTGGATCGCAGCAGGCTCCTGCATTCCAGGAACGATTGTTGCCTTTGTTATCCTCAGTACCAAAGGGATAGACGACAATGAAATTATTTTGGTCTGCTAACCGACTTAATCCGCTATCCAACTCAAAAAATTTGGGATGTTGCTGGTAACCGTGCAAGGCGATCACGAGTGGGACTTTGGAAACTCCATTATAGTTGGGAGGGGTGTGAATGATATATGACCGTTGAGTATTTTCAAACGTTAATGTTCTGGTACGACTGCGGAAATGAGTGCTTTGGTAGATTAAGATGAGAACTGATAAACCTAAAATTACAAGTACTATGACAGAGAAGACAGCTATTTTTTTCTTCATGGTAAAACTATTGTATCGGGATTACCTCAAAAAGAAAAGCAATTTTACTCTTTAAGGATTGTGTTAATCGTCTGATACAAATCTTCTAAAGTACCGTCATTGTGAATTGTCCGGTCCGCCAGGCCAATCGTTTTTGCCAAATTGAGTTCATACTCAGTTTTGTTCTGTTGTTCTTTCTGTTCTTGTTCTAAAAATTCGGCATAGGAAAGCTGATCTCCGGTACGATTTCTCTGTAAGGTTCTGTCATACCGGGTTTCAAGTTTACTTACGACACTCCAGATTTCACCTCCATGTTTCTTGATTGTGAGGGCCTCTTCAGGATGACGCACAGCGCTAATGACCAAATTGTCATCAGTATTTTTTGCGAGCGCTATTCGAGCCAGCGCATCGGGTCCCATGGTCTGGCGTAAGTTATCACCGACCTCCTTCATCTTGGGACGCGTCGACTCGCCGAGGTTATGTTCAGAAATATAGTCCCGGATCAGATCGGAAAGAGAGATGTGTTTGAAAAGATGCTTTTTTTCTAGGTATTCAGCAACAGTATCTTTTCCACTTGATGCCTGACCAGTGATGCCAATTATTTTCATGGTTATTGACTTCGCCCAAAATCATCCTCCAGTCGAACAATATCACTTTCGTCGGAAGGGCGTGTTGGATCAGTATGTTTCCAGATTTCTGCTACAATTGCCCAATTTTCGAGCCCAACGAGTCGATGTCTCGCTCGAAGACCGATTTCTAACAATGAACCTGCTTCTTTCGGTTCAGTAGGGCCTTGGTCATTTGTTGCACTGGTGATCACTCCGACTGGTCCGAATAAAATCTTCCAATATTCTTTTCTCCGATTATGGTATTGCCATGAGATTCTGGCTCCAGGAGCGATAAGCAAAAATTTAGGGTACAGTGTGTCTTTTTGCGGTAATAAAAGCATCTCATGTTCTGGGAAAAATTGATGAATGAATAACGGCGTTTGATCTTTGAGTATAGCAATAGATCCTCCCCAGGGCAGTTCAAAATCCTGCTCGGTAATTCTGAAGTGGTATTTTTGTAAGAGTAACTGGATCGCTCGAATGGCGCGATCTTTTGGGGTATCCTTTGATAAATCAATATCAATGCTCTTAATCATACGTGAAGTATAACACTTAGCTGTTCTCTAGTTCTCTTTGAGCAAGCTCTCTCGAACCATCTCTGCTGGTTTTTCGAGATGCAAGATTGAGAGCAAGGTTGTACTGACATCAGCCAGGACACCTGTTTCTTTTAGAGAATAGCTATTTTCGTTTGAGATCAGAATGAATGGGGCTGGTTAGACATTATGTTCAGTGTCTATCTCGTTACGTTCGACGTTGAATAACACTTCAGCGTTCCCATGATCGGAGGTTATGGCGACCACACCATCAGAATTAAGAATAAGGGGGATGAGCCGCTTAAGCTGATGATCCAACGTTTCGACCGCGTGTATCGTTGCCTGAATATTTCCTGAATGTGCGACCATATCGGCATTGGCATAATTAATGAGAATGAAATCAAACCGGTCTTCTTTTATTGCCTCGACCGCGGCGTCGGTTATTTCTTTTGCCTTCATCTCTGGGGCCTGATCGTACGTAGCTACTTCTCTGTTCGAAGGGATATGGATTCGTTCTTCGCCTTCGAACGGATCTTCATTTCCTCCATTAAAAAAATAGGTGACGTGAGCAACTTTTTCGGTTTCCGCCATGTGGAGTTGTTTCAGACCATGTTCAGAAATGACTTTGGCGAATGGATTTTTTACGTGGAAAGGAGGATATAGAACATGCGATACGGTGACATCTTTTTGATATTCTGTCATCGTGGTGTAACTAATATTATTAGGGCGAACATCACGCTCAAATTCAGTGAACTCATCTCGAACAAAGGCCTGGGTTAGCTGGCGCGGTCGGTCGGTTCGAAAATTGAAAAAGATTACGGCATCGTTTTCTTTGATCGTCGTGAGCGGAGATCCTTGGGCATCGGTCATGACAATGGGTTTAATAAATTCGTCCGTTTCTCCTCGGTCATACGCATGGTGCATGGCCTCTGATAAATCTGTTTCTTTGGTTCCGGTTCCTTGTGTGAGCAAATCGTATGCTAATTTGGTTCTATCCCATCGTTTATCACGATCCATGGCATAGTATCTACCCACAATGCTCGCAATAGCTCCGATCTGGTTTTCTTCTAAATAGTCAGTTAAGTGAATAATGTTTTCAATTCCTTCTGAGGGAGGAGAGTCTCTACCGTCTGTAAAAACATGAATGTACAAGTTCTCAATTTGTTGTTTCTTGGCGAAGTCAATCAGCGCTAAGAGATGGGTATATTCACTGTGCACGTTTGCTTTACTTAATAAACCCATAATATGAAGCGAACTTTGATTTTGTTTCACATGGTCAGCCACGGCGTGGAGTTCTGTATTTTCAAAGAAATCACCGCTTCTAATTTGATGGGAGATTCTCATCACATCCTGTTCGACAATATAACCAGCTCCGATATTCATATGTCCGGTTTCAGAATTTCCAGCTTTACCTTCAGGCAAACCAACTGATTCTCCACAGGTTTCTAAAAGTGCCATTGGATATGAGGAAGTTAGCGAATCGTAATACGGGGTTTGTGCTTGGGCGATGGCATTTCCTTCAGATTCTTCTCTGATTCCCCAGCCGTCTAAGACGATGAGTACAAGCGGTTTAGGTCTGGAATGAGTTGGAGACATGGTGGTTAGGAAGTCAGCGCATCATGAGCAAATGGGGCATTATCTCCTAATTGCTCTTCGATGCGGAGTAGTTGATTATACTTAGCAACCCGATCGGTTCTAGAAAGTGAACCGGTTTTGATCTGTCCAGTAGCGAGCCCAACAACAAAATCTGCAATGGTAGTATCTTCTGTTTCACCCGATCGATGCGAAACCACGGAGCGCCAATCCGCATCATTAGCCATGTGAATTGCTTCAATTGTTTCGGTGACGGTACCAATCTGGTTAAGTTTGATCAGGATAGCGTTGGCTGATTTTTCTTCAATTCCTCGTTTAAGATATTCAGTATTGGTGACCAAAAGATCGTCACCAACCAGCTGGATTCTGTCACCAAGCCTTTCAGTCAAGGTTTTCCAACCGTCCCAATCATTTTCGGCAAGTCCATCTTCGATAGAGGCAATAGGATATTTGTTAGTCAACGCTTCAAGCCAATCTACTAATTCGTTGCTCGTAAGTTGTTTATTATCAGCTTTTAGGGTGTAGGAGCCTTCATTATAAAATTCTGAGGCTGCTACATCGAGGCCGAGTACGATATCCGTTCCGGGAACATAATTATTTTGTTCAATGGCTTGGAGGATTAACTCTAGAGCCTCAGCGTTTCCACGTTTTACTACTGGGGCAAATCCACCTTCATCTCCGACCGTAGTCAAGTATCCGTTATCTTTGAGTACTGATTTTAAGGTCGCGAAAATTTCTGCTCCCATCCGTAAGGCTTCAGAAAATGATTGGGCACCGATGGGCAAAATCATAAATTCTTGGATGTCTGTAGAAAACCCTGCATGACGCCCGCCGTTAATAATGTTCATCATCGGGAGTGGCAACAGTAATGGCTGAGTCGTTTGAGATATCGAATGAAAATAAGAATAAAGCGGTTCTTTCTTTGAGATGGCAGCGGCTTTTGCGCTGGCTAGAGAAACCGCGAGTAACGCATTAGCCCCAAGACGCTCTTTATTGGCGGTTCCATCTAAATCAATCATACGGCGATCGATTTTTTCTTGCTCGTTTACGGGAGTTCCTATAAGTTCCTTTTTAATTTCGGTTTCGATATTTTTGATCGCTGTGTAAACACTTTTTCCGTGGAATAGTGAGGGGTCTCCGTCTCTAAGTTCAATTGCTTCACGTTCACCCGTTGAGGCACCGCTTGGAACTGCGGCGCGACCCATACTTCCATCATCCAAGAACACATCAGCTTCTACCGTTGGGTTTCCCCGCGAATCTAGAATCTGACGAGCTTTGATGTCGGTAATATTTGCCATGATCACTGAAAATTATACCAGAGCACAATGTTTTCCCAAGGTACGATTCTTGCTGATTTAATAATGAAAAAATTACTCATACCCCATGGCTCTAACTACCTTCATAAAATTAGCCGGAGAAAGAGTGGCTAATTTCTGGTCGAAAGCAAGTTTGTGGCCTTCGAGTAATTGCAATTTTCCCTCGTATGCATCGTGCAATCTTGTCATTTCGGTCTGTTCTTCTGACGTGAGTGTGTTTTCATTCTCCTTCTCGTAGAAAGTTGAGATATTTGCGGAAATAATAATACATTCTCTTTCTTCCTCGGCAATTAAATCTAAGAGGGGTTCACCACCTTCGGTTACAAATCCGATATCTTCAGTAAGTGATAAATATTCTTGACGCAGTCCAGCGGCGATTGTCTGAAATCCATCATAGCGTTTTCGTAAAGCATCTTTTATCTCATCGGCACGTTCGCTGTCATTAATAGCGGGGTTAAGTTCAAGAATCTGTTCAAAGTCATGTTGCTGACCAAGATAAAAACCTTCTTGGGTGCGCTTCCAGCTAAGCATGCTTTTAACCAGACGATGCTTGTCGATATTGGAAATTGATTCAATCTTAATGTCCTTATCTAAAATTTCTTTGATTTGAAGTGTATGACCTTTATACAACTCTCGATATTCATCATTTCCAGCTTTGAAGGCACGATCATGTGGTCGTTCTTGATTGGTAATCCTACCACCTGGCCCTTTTAGATCGGCGAAGGCGAGCGCTATCCCCCTAACTCCTGCTTCACGCGCGTACGGTTGCGTCATGGTGAAGACAGTCTGTCCACGCAGATGTTCTGAAGCAATAGAATCTGGCAACGAATTTAGGAATACATCAGGGTATGTTGAACCAATGTCCATATGTACGTCAAATCGGTCAAATTGATCAAAAATTTCAGCGTCAGGACTCTGCGCCATTTCTTCAAGTAACAAGACAGCAGCTCGCTGTTCATTTCCGATACGAGGATCACCGATTGGAGCTTCCTTGTCAATGAAATTTGGTGAAAACCCTCTAAGTCTTGTAATTGAACCTGTGATAGGACTGTAATCATGGTGTTCATCGTGTTGCCGTCTATCTTGTGGAATATCGTGTCTCATTGCCTCAGCACGCACAAAAATAATGTCTTCATCAGAGACCAATGCTGGATCAATCTCTTGTATCAACCGGAGAATATCTTCTGCATCGTCAGCGACTTGTCGAGAATGTTCTAGATTGTGGAATGGAAATTCCGAAGATGGATATTTTTCACGTAGGACCTGGGCTGCTTCTTGCTCAATTCTTTGGCATGCGTGCCTCAGCCGTTCTAATCTCAATTGTTCTGGAGAACGTGGCGTTTCTTGTGGTGGTGACGGTTCAATTTCTAAGGTTGGGGAATGGTCTTCTTTCAAACGTAATTTTTCGCGTGTATTACTCATGGACGTATTATACGTTAATTATTTTCGGGAATATTGGTTAAATAAAGATTCTTACGATGGCAATGATGGCGATAAAGGACCAAATGATGTTAAGCGCTACCGACTGAAAAACCTTTTTGTGCCAGGAGATGGCGATAATACCGAATCCTCCCGTGAGGTTAAGTAACTGATAGCTGAGGTCTGTGGCGGCAATAATTTGAAAACTGTTGAGAAAATAGGCTCCAATGATGGCGACCGTTCCGTACCAGCCAAAAATTTCCAATATTTTTGATGATTGAGGTGATTGCATATTAATAAAGATTCGGATTAGCGAATGGTATTAAGGCCATAATTACTGCTGGTTCATAATATTGGGTACGGTCAATGACGTCGCGGGTCAGAATCCCTATCGAACCTGATTTTTGTTTTGAATTATTCTGCTGAAACACGATATCATCCGCTTCACCCAGTTCCATGCCTTGGTTAATGAGCTCAGTTACTTTATCCGGAAGGAAAAAGGACCCCGTCCTGCCTCTTCCGTGCTGCCCATCTTTTGCGTAGATACAGATCCAGGCAAAGGCTTCCATTTCACCATCAATATTCTCTAAACCGCCTTCGATACCAACCCAATAATCTGCCTGTGGGGAAAGTTTTTGGGCCTCTTGGCATCGGTTATGGGCACCTTGAAGTGTCTCTTTTTCTGTCATGGGTTGATCCGAAACACCAGAGTCTGCAGAAATTCCTTCGATTTCAAACGTTTCATCGGGGAACATTTTTTCGAAAGCCTTTTGGGTAGCATTTATTTTAACCGGATTTTTCGAGGCGACGATAATTTTTTTCACTGTGACTATTGTAGCAGAAAAATTTTTAATCTTTGAATGAAACATCTGGGAATATATTTTTTAACGCCTCTAAAATTTCTTTTTGTTTACCAGCACTGGTTACGTTGAACCCAATCATTTTTCCGTTACTCGTGTACAAACGAATCGCATATCCTGAGATACCTTTTTTGGTCACCGTCACTGGCTGTATGTATGAAAGGTTAGATGGATCTATGAATAGTAGATCACATACCTGGGATATACGCCTTCGCACATACCAAACACACCAAAATCCAAAAAGAATAAAGAAAACTGCGGTGATCTTTAAATAGAAAACGACCGCTGCTTCGTCAGGTTTTGCCGGAATAACAATCATCAGAACTAAGATAACGACTCCAGTGACTGCAGCTACAAGACCCATGCCATAAAATAGAATTTTTTGAAATTGGAATGATTCGGCTATTAGTTTTTGTAGTGAGGCGTTTTTATTCATAGGTAGATTCTGCTACAAATTTATCAGTTCTGAAAGTACAATAACAGCATGAAGATCAAAAATACAGGCGCGGTTACAATGGTTATTATTTTAGTAATCATCATTATGCTTCTCATGCTGCCGGTTTATTTTTTCCGAAAACACCCGGCATCGAATACTGACTTAATCGGAAATCTTCCGCTATTAACTGTCTCAGGTTCAAACCTTGTTGAAAAATCGAGTCAGCGCTTGGTCCATTTGAGAGGCTTTCAAGGGTTGGGAGCCTATCCGATCCCCGACAATATCTACATGCGTGCGGTATATGATCAGGTTGTCGATACGTATCAGATAGATAATGTGGCAATCGAGTTAAACCCTTATGCATTCAATCAATTTGATATCAATGAGATTAAAAGAACGGGGGCAAATGTGGTCAGAAT
>JAGQKX010000089.1 GCA_020429905.1 candidate division WWE3 bacterium | reverse complement strand
CCAATCGCATTTTAGTATCTCACCTGCTGTCGCCGGGACCTTCATCTGGACTGGTGAATCTTCGTTTGAATTTAAACCGACAGCTTCTCTCGCGTACTCAACACGATACACCATTACGATTCAGAGTGGCGTTAAATCAATCTATGGACTCGACTCTGAGCAACAATCATCTTTTAATTTTGTCACTAAGAGTAATACCTTCAGTCTGAGTGTACCGTACTATAAACAACAAGAAGGTTTTACATGTAACATCGCCGCCACTCGCATGGTACTCGCATATCGCGGTGTCTCGTTAAGCGAAGATGCCATTCGTTCTGGTATCGGGTACAACTCGGATCCAAATATTGGCTGGGTTTCTGGGTACGGAGTTCACGCGGGACCAGTTTCTACATTTGTCTCTCGATATCGTCAATCGTCAGTCAAATCCGGTTGGAATGTACCCGATATGCTTAAAGAAGTGCAAAACGGAAATCCCGTGATTATCTGGGAATATAACCGATATAGTCAGCCATACGGTTCATTTATCCTCTCTAGCGGAGCGACCGGTTATACGGGCATGCATTCAGAGGTTGTTCGAGGTTGGATTGGAGATATCAACAACCCGACACATATTCTCACTAATGACCCATGGAGAGGCTATCTTACCTACGACATTCAAACGTTTAATTCTGTCTGGAGTTACTTGAATAACACTGCCCTTGTAGTATACTAATACAAGATTTTTCCTGCCCCGAAACCTATCATTATGCATAAGCGAGTTTCTGAATCACAGGCAAAGCAAGCAATCTTTGACATCCTTCACATATCACAATCAAGTATACCCGTAATTAGTAAATCAGAGCTTGCTACGTTACCAGATAGATTCCCCTGGCTGCTCAACACCCGACTCGCTGCAAAACCAGATGTTGGTATTGGGAAACGTGGCGTACAAGGGTTACTGAGTCTTAATAATGATTGGAATCAGACAAGAGAATGGCTTTCGGCCCGTTGGGGAGAATCTATCGAACGCGAAGGGTTTGCCCCGATTATTCTTGACCGTTTTATCGTTGAAGAATTTGTTGAACATCAACCTCAAGATGAATACTATCTCGCGTTAAATTCACAATCTGACTATGACCAACTAATGTTTAGCCGAGCAGGTGGTGTACACGTTCAGGAAAACTGGGATCAGGTACATACTTTTCAGATTGACCTGACCGAGGGACTTAACCCTCTAACATTAGAACAATTTTTCGCAGAAATTATCCCAAGTAGCATAGAGACAAATAAATTTGTCCAATTTGCTTCTCAATTGTATTCTTTTTTTGTTGACTGGAATTTTGCTGAGATTGAAATTAACCCTCTGGTATTCACCAATAATCATTTTTACATTCTGGACTTAAAAAGCAAAGTCGACTCCGATGCAGAGTGGGAAAATCAGGAACAATGGGGACATTATTTTTCATTTCCACCCAAAAAACATACAAATGAACTGGTAACCCGATTAGAAAACCGGGTTCGTGATCTTGATGAAAATTCTGGTGCATCATTAAAATTAAGCGTTATCAATCATAATGGATCTATTTGGCCACTGGTAGCGGGTGGAGGCGCGAGTATTATCGTGGCAGACGCTATTGCATCCAGAGGTCTTGGTAATGAAATTGGGTTTTATGGCGAATACAGCGGAAATCCAGACGATCAATTAGTTTTTGAATATACAGATAGTATCCTGCAGTTATTGTTAGCGGCACAGACCTCTCGCAGAAAAGTACTTTTAATATTGGGTGGGATAGCAAATTTCACCGATGTTGCAGCTACATTTGGAGGTATCAGCACAGCATTAAGAGGTCACGCTGAAAAATTGAAAGCCCAAAACGTGAAAGTTCTCGTTCGCAGAGGCGGGCCAAATTACGAAAAAGGACTAGAACAAATTCGACAAACACTCAATGAGCTCGGACTCGAAAATGACGTTCATGGTCCAGAAACCGGACTCACACAACCAGTATGGAAGATTTAAGAAAAGACTCAAAAATTTTATATTACTCTGGAGGCAATAAGGCGATTCAAAGTACTCTGGATTTCGATCATGCCTGCGGGAAAGAACAACCATCATTGGTTGGAGTCGTCAAAGAAGGTCAAAAAGGAGTACAGAGTTTCTTTTGGGGAGCAAAAGAAATTTTATTACCGGTATACCCGTCCCTTGAAGTCGCCTTCCAAAAAAATCCTGATGTTGTGGCCGTCGTTAATTTTTCATCTAAACGTTCAGCTGAAGCAATAGCACACCAAATACTCGATCAACCTACCGTCAAATATCAAATCATTATCGCCGAAGGTATTCCCGAACGAGCGGTCAGAATGCTGCGCCAGAAGGCTAAATCAAACGGACAGATCATTTATGGACCGTCAATCTTTGGGGTAATTAAAGCGGGTGTGATGCAGCTAGGTCCGGCCGGTGGTGGCGTAGAGCTGCAAGCAAAAGCTAATCTCCATAAACAAGGTGCCATTGGCGTAGTCACGAAGTCAGGAGGTTTGGTCAATGAATTCGCTCATATTGTCGCTAATACAACAGGAAATTTAAACAGCATCATTGCCATTGGCGGAGATCGCTATCCGTGTATCCGCCTGGCCGAGGTTATTAAGATGTACGAGCACGATGATTCAGTAAAAATGATTGTCATGCAAGGTGAAATTGGAGGTATCCAAGAAATAGAGGTAGCTGAATTATTACGGAATGGTGAAATCACCAAACCGCTTGTGGCTTGGACTTCTGGAACAGCAGCCGAAATTTTTCCTAAAGAATTCCAATTTGGTCACGCAGGTGCACAGGCCTCTAACAACGATGAGTCAGCAATTTCAAAAAATGCACTACTCAAACAAGTCGGCGCCTTCGTGCCTGATAAATTTGAAGATCTTCATAAATCGATCATCGAAGCGGCAAAATCAATTGATCTCGATTTACAAGTGATTGGAGATCTTGATTATATTGCGCCATACCAACACCGACAAATTACAAACATCATCAGCACAATTACGGATGATCGTGGCGAAGAACCCAAATATTACAACCGATCGGCTATCCAATTAGCTCAAAATCCAGAAATTACTATCGCCGACGTGATTGGACTGTTGTGGTTTAGAAGAGAACTTCCACCCATTGCATCCGACTTTATTAACCTTGTACTGAAATTGACCGCAGATCACGGTCCAAATGTCGCTGGGGCTCACAATACCATTGTGACGGCACGAGCGGGAAAAGATATCGCTTCTGCCCTCGCGTCGGGAATCCTTACCATTGGTCCACGCTTTGGTGGAGCATCTGGAGAGGCTGCAAAAAATTGGTTCACTGCTGTGTCAAATAATATCGACCCAAGAAAATTCGTGAATACCCTTAGAGAACAAAACGAGAAGATTCCGGGAATTGGACATAGATATAAGAGCAAATTCAACCCCGATAGACGGGTGATGTTACTTTCCGATTTCGCAAAAGAGAACCTTTCCTCAACACACTATTTAACTTTCGCACAAAAGGTTGAGGAAATCACACTTCAGAAAAACCATCGCCTTATCTTAAATATTGATGGGACAATCGGCGCTGTGG
>JAGQKX010000088.1 GCA_020429905.1 candidate division WWE3 bacterium | reverse complement strand
TTAACCATGCAACTAACCGCTCAAAACCAATACCAAAACCGCTATGTGGAACTGAACCAAATTTTCGCAAATCTAAGTACCAAGCAAAATCTTCTTCCGACAACGATTCCTCATGAATGTTATTGATCAGCGTATCAAAACTATCCACACGTTGCCCACCGCCGATAAGTTCGCCATATCCTTCAGGAACAAACAAGTCTAACGATAATGAAAGTTCTGGTCGTACCTCATCTGTTTTGAAATAAAAGCCTTTTATTTCTGTCGGATACCGATGCACAAAAATCGGCTGGTCACCATCCTTGAACAAAGTATCTTCATCATCGTTGCCAAAATCTTCACCCCAATTAATGTCTGAGCCCAATCCTCGAAGTTTTTCTACCGCTTCGTCATAATGTAATCGAAGGAACGGTGTTTTTATATTTTCGAATTTAGAGATATCTCTACCGAGGATCTTAAATTCCGGTCGGGCATGTTCAAGCATATACGAAACAACCGACATCACCAGGCGCTCTTCAAAATCCATCATAATATCTAGATCCATGAATGCACACTCAGCGTCAAGCATCCAAAATTCGTTAAGATGCCGTCTTGTTTTAGACTTTTCAGCTCTGAAAACTGGACCAAAATCGTACACTTTTCCAAGAGAGGCAATCGCGGCCTCAAGATACAGTTGTCCGGATTGCGATAGATACGCAGGTTTACCAAAGTAATCAATTTCGAAAAGATCCGTAGTTCCTTCACATGCATTCGGAGTCAAGATTGGAGAATCAAACCGTACATACCCTTCAGATTCGAAAAATTTAGTCAGTGCCAAAAACGCATGATTACGAATTCTCATCGTAGCCCATTGTGTTGGAGATCGAAGCCATAGATGTCGGTTCGATAATAGAAAATCAACTCCATGCTCCTTTTTTCCGATGGGGTAATCTTCGGTAACGATCTGTACCGGTGTAATCGTTGATGCATGAATCTCTACTCCCAATGGCGATCGTTTATCTTCAGAAACAGTCCCTGATACCAATAATGACGATTCTATTGTCAAATCTTTAACCGTTTCAATCGTTTTTTGGTCTACGGTTCCTTCATCGACAACGACTTGAACCGATCCACTCCCGTCACGCACGTGTAAAAAATGTATCTTTCCGCTGCTTCGCTTATTAAACATCCATCCTCTCAGGTGCACATCTTGGTTAACCATTTGCGTTAAATTTTCGATAGCCGTGTATTCGTTCATAGTATTAAATCGAGCGAGTGTGCCAGTCGGTTTGTTGTTGGTACAAAAAACCAGCTTGTAATAATGATTTTTCAGATAACTGGGGACCAATGATTTGCATTCCAATGGGTAGTCCTCCGTTACTAAACCCAATCGGTAGAGATAAACTCGGTACCCCAGCGATATTAACGGGAATCGTAAAAACGTCAATAAGCCAGAGTGCTAACGGATCATCTTCATGTTCACCGATCGCAAACGGCAATGTGGGCGCTACTGGTCCAACAATGTAATCAACTGTTTCAAATGCCTGAGTAAAATCATCTTTCATTTTGGTCCTAATCCGTTGGGCCTTGTCGAAATACGCATCATAATAGCCAGAAGAGAGCGCGTACGTTCCGATCATAATCCTTCTCATTGCTTCGTCATTGTAGCCTGTGGATTTTGAATCAAGGTAGATATCTTCTAATGATGTGCCAGATCGATCAGAATACCCATACCGAATACCGTCAAACCGGCTTAAATTTGAACTGGCTTCGCTCGGAGCTGTGATGTAGTAGGCACCGACACCGTATTTGATAAATGGTAGTTCGATTTGTTCAATAGTTGCTCCTAGATTTTTTAAAATATCGATGGCGTTATCGAGTGCTTCCCGAATTTCGGGATCAACTGAATCATCCATCATTTCAGATGGGATACCAATCCTTTTTCCTGATAAATCTTTTGCGGTTAATAAATTATCAATATATTGAGTTGATTCATCCGGTAACGTGGTAGCGTCTAGTGGATCCTTGCCCGCAATTTCTGATAGAACATAAGCAATATCTTCTGCGCTTCTTGCCAATGGCCCAATCGTATCCAGCGAAGAGGCAAACGCAATCGCACCGTATCTTGATACTCGACCATACGTCACTTTGAGACCGGTAACGCCACAAAAACTTGCTGGCAATCGAATAGATCCCCCCGTGTCTTCACCAATAGTAAAAACACTCATCTCAGCTGCGACCGCAGCGGCTGATCCACCGCTTGATCCTCCTGCGACTTTTGATTTATCCCATGGATTATGAACGGGACCATAGTCCGAATTTTCCGTAGAACTTCCAAAGCCAAATGCATCCTGGTTGTTTTTACCAAGACAAATAGCTCCAGCAGTAAGAAGACGTTTTATTGGGGTAGCGGTATATTGGGCGCGATATCCCTCTAAAATTTTTGAGGCACTTTGGGTCGGCATATTTTCTACATTGAAGGCATCTTTCACAGAAAAAGGTATCCCAGCAAGTGGAGACATCGCGTCACCTTTTTCAAATTGTTCATCAAGCTTCCTCGCTTGTTCTATGGCTGAATCAGCATCAACGTGAAGAAAAATATTTAGGTCTTCATTATCTGTTTCGATTTTTTCGATCGTAGTGGTCACAAGGGATTCAGCAGTAATTTCTCGAGATTTTAGTTTTTTGTGAAGGGAAGAAATGGTTTCCATCTTAGGCGTCAAAGTCTGTTTCCGCAAAAACAGTCCGTACTTTTACATATCCATTTTCTTTTTCTGGTGCAAGTGATAACAATCGTTCCCGATCTAAACTTTCTTTAGGGATATCGTCACGAAAAACATTGGTTAGACCATTTACCTGCGTTGTCGGCTCTACCTCAGTGGTATCAACCTCGTTGAGCAAGTCCATATATTCCATAATTGCCGCTAACTGAACACGGAATTTTTCTTTCTGAGTGTCAGACAGCCGCAGCTTTGCAAGCGCCGCAACCGAAACAACGTCTTCTTTTGTTAGTGTGTTCTCTGACATAAACGAAAAAAACCAGCTCTCGCTGGTTTTGCTTAGATTACTGTTACTAACCTACCAAAACCAGCCCATTACTGGGAATTTTGCTGATCCTGGTTATTATTATTTAATACTAATACGTGTGACATAACTGTCTAGTATATATATGACCAATCGTATCTCGTCAAGAAAGAGAATTGTCTTACATCTGCTGTAGACGCCTGATTCGTTCCTCTACTGGCGGATGCGTTGAAAATAGATTACTTACTTTGCTCCCAATATTCTCTAGTGGATTTGAAAAATAGAGGTGAGCTGTTGCAGCGCTTGGATTCGGTACTGTCAAATCGTCATGCGCAATTTTTGACAGCGCATCAACAAGCCCTTTTGGATATCGAGTGATATATGCCGCAGAAGCATCGGCAAGAAACTCTCGTTGTCGACTGACTGCGAATTTGATGAGATTGGCAACAAGGGGAGCAAGTATAATCATTAAAATTCCGATGATAGAAAGAATTCCTCCCCCTTCATTTCGATCCCGATTATCCCGTAACCATCTAAAACGCCAAACTGAATCTACGAGTAAGGCGACAACTCCAACCAAAACAACTACCATTGTCATAATT
>JAGQKX010000087.1 GCA_020429905.1 candidate division WWE3 bacterium | reverse complement strand
AAAGACATGCCCCAGGTAACTTTTAAAGATGCCGCCGGGGTGGATGAGGCGAAACAAGAATTGGCTGAAGTGGTTGATTTTCTTAAACATCCCGTCAAATATCAAAAAGTAGGTGCCCGTATTCCTCGCGGTGTACTGCTTGTTGGGCCAGCTGGTGTAGGCAAAACACTCCTCGCGCGGGCAGTAGCAGGGGAGGCCGGTGTACCTTTTTATAGCATTGCTGGTTCCGAATTTATGGAAATGTTTGTCGGTGTTGGAGCAAGCCGAGTACGAGATTTGTTCGAGACGGCAAAAAATTCTGCTCCAGCGATTATTTTTATTGATGAAATTGAAAGTATCGGTCGTCACCGAGGCGCCGGTGCAAGCTCGAGCCATGGTGAACAAGAACAAACACTCAATCAGATTTTGGTTGAAATGGATGGGTTTACTCCTAACGCCGGGGTGATTGTCTTAGCAGCGACCAACCGTCCAGATCTTTTGGATCCAGCGTTAACCCGACCGGGTCGTTTCGATCGTCGTGTAATGCTAGAACTTCCGGACATTGAAGGTAGAAAAGAAATTTTGGAAATCCACCAAAAAGGAAAGCCAATCTCACATGAAGTATCGATGGAAAAATTAGCCAGACGGACTGTTGGGTTTTCCGGAGCGGATCTAGAAAACATGTTGAACGAATCTGCTATTCTTGCCGCCCGTGATGATCGAAACGAAGTAACGACTAAAGATCTCGAAGAAGCTGCCACCAAAGTAAAAATGGGCCCTTCGCGTAAGCGGTTGCAATCAGACGAAGATAAGAGAATGACAGCTTATCATGAAGCAGGGCACGCGATTGCCGCTCATTACCTAGATAATATGGATCCTGTTCACCGGGTCAGTATTGTCGCTCGCGGGGCAGCACTTGGATTTACAATGATTCCACCCAAAGAAGACCGCTATAACCAAACAGAACAACGGTTACTTGATAATATCTGTGCGCTCATGGGTGGTCGAGCCGCCGAAGAAATCTTTTTAAAGACAATGAGTGTCGGAGCATCAAACGATATTGAACGAGCAACCCAAACCGCCAGAGATATGGTGGTGCGTTACGGAATGTCTTCTATTGGCCCTCGGGCGTTACCAGACGACGAACAAACAAACGTTGGGGTGTGGTCAATGGAAAAACCGATTAAATACTCTGATGCGCTCATGGCTCAAATTGATAGTGAGGTTAATCGTATTATCAAAGAGCAATATGAACGAGCTAAAGAAATTTTGCACCAGCATCGATCTGATATCGAAAAAGTCGTTGACGAGTTAATGAAATCTGAGACATTAGAATCAGACGAATTTGAGGCATTGTTAGCCGATTCAACCACTGTACAAGAGCCGTTAGACCAGTAGCGGCGTTATCTATTAGAAGGTATTCCTGATACAATTAGTTCGTGAAAACAGTACTCCTGATTGATGGTCATTCATTATTACATAGAGCTTTTCATGCGATGCCGGGGTTCACATCTCCAGATGGTACTCCTACAGGTGCATTGTATGGATTTACCAAGATGATTTTTGGGGCGCTGGTAGATTTTAACTACGATTGCACAATCGTTGCTTGGGATACGAGTAAGCCCACATTCCGTCACCAAATGTATGTTGAATATAAACAGCACCGTCCAGAGACTGATGAATCACTTCGGGATCAGATTCCATTAGCCCAAGAGATGGTTGGGCTATTAGGCTTAGAGCAATACTCATTTGAAGGCTACGAGGCAGATGATATTATTGGCACGATTGCTGACCAAATGGCAGCACGTAACGAGAAATTGCCTCATGATATTTGGCAAACTAAGATCCTTTCTTCTGACCACGACTTGCTTCAGCTTGTGCAGGATAATGTTTCTGTCTTAATTACTCAAAAGGGGATTAGCCAGCTTAAAGAATACAAAGAAGCTCAGGTCAAGGAAAAATACGAACTTCTTCCGTACCAGATAATAGAGCTCAAGGGATTAATGGGAGATAGTTCCGATAATATTCCCGGGGTTAAAGGGGTTGGGATTAAGACCGCAACCAAACTATTGAAGGATTACGATACGGTAGAAGGAGTGTACCAACACCTTGGGGAAATCACCGGTAGAACGAATGAGCTGCTCGCGACACAACACGAAGAAGCGATGATGAGTAAAGAACTCGCGACAATTAGAACTGATGCCCCAGTAACGGTCGATATTGAAGTGTGTGCCCAAAACACAATCCAATACTCACAATTATTAAACTTTATTAAACGGTATGGGTTTAATAGTCTTATTTCTCAATACAATGCATTGGTCAAAAAATTCCCTGAGGATACTTCAACTCAAGAAGGTCTTTTTGATGCCGAGGTCGATACAAAAGATCAAGTTGCTAACGAAGTGTCAGACGAAAACCTTAACATAAACGAATCGTTGGAAGCGTTGCTTCAGTGGTCTGTGTCTGGGGAATATGTCTATTTCCAAGCCGATGTTCTGGACGGTTCTGTTCATGTGGCGTTAAGCGATGGAGAGGAGGTTTTTCTTGTCGACCAAGCAGACCTAATGAAGCAGTCCAACGTGGAAAGACTACAGAAATTTCTCAATGGACATCAGATCTGTGGTTACGATCTTAAATCATCGCTCACGCATGTCTATCCGTTTTCATTAACCTTTGAGCCATATTTTGATACGATGATTGCCGATGTGATCTGTAATCGCGGAAAATCGTCAAAAACTCCACAGGAGGCACTATTTCAGCGACTAGGTATCATTGTCGAAACTGACTCAGCCACGAACAAAACTATTTTCGCCAATACTACATTTCTACAGAAAAAGATGCACGAATCGCTGAACGCGCTTTTACAAGATGACCAAAAATCATTGGAGATTTTTACTGATATCGAAATGCCCCTTATTCCGATCTTATTTAAAATGGAGCGGCAAGGGATTATCCTTGATACAAAAAAATTAAAGTTGTTAGAGGAGGAATTATTTAGAAAACTAAAAGATTTAGAGTCAGAAATATTTTCAGATATCGGTCATGAAATAAACTTAAATTCGCCTAAGCAATTAGAGGAAGTATTATTTGACGAGCTCAATCTTCCGGTTATTAAACGTACCAAAACACAACGGAGTACAAATGAACAGGTTTTGATGCAGCTTCGACATCTCCATCCAATGATAGATAAATTGCTCGAATATCGGCGTATTTCTAAAATCCAATCTACGTATACGAATAACCTTTTAGATTATGCTGACGACCAAAACCGTGTTCACACTCAATACAATCAGTTGCGAGTGGTAACTGCTAGGCTGAGTAGTGTGCAGCCCAATTTGCAAAATATCCCTCGTGAAGCAGAATATAGTGTGCGAGAAGTTTTTATCGCCCCAGACGATTATCAATTGTTGGCGTTGGACTATTCCCAAATTGAACTCCGCATCTTATCACATCTTTCTCAAGACAAATCGCTCCAGGAGTCATTTGTTAAAGGTCAAGATATTCACACCGTTACTGCAGCCAGGATTTTCGATGTGTTTGTTGATGACGTAACTGACCGTCAGCGTCAAATTGGTAAGACCATTAACTTTGCAGTGATGTATGGTATGGGGCCTCATGCACTTTCTGAAAGTTTAGAGATAGAGTATGTAGAGGCAAAAT
>JAGQKX010000086.1 GCA_020429905.1 candidate division WWE3 bacterium | reverse complement strand
AAATATGCTCGGACTTGCCCATATTTATTTCCTCAAACAAGATTATCCTGCAGCTACCGACCTGTTAACCCAATATAACGACTTATTTGAACCGACAGCTGAGAGCGAATTAATCTTGGGAAAAATCTATCTCCAACAAGGAAAAATAAAGGCGGCGCAAACAGCAATCGAAAATGTCCTGGCAAACGACCCAAGCCATATAGAGGCAAAATTTTTGTTATCAATGATTTTCTTATCTGACGAGAAAGAAGATGGTGAAAAACTTCTTAAAGAAGTTGTGGCTTCGCCAAACGCTTCACAAGCAATGCTAGATTTCAACACCACCTGGCAAGAAGCGCTTCAAACTAAAAATGAACAATATCGAAAGAGTTTACTCGCGTTCGGACTGCTTGAGGCTGAACAACCATATCTGGCGTTAGCCGTGATAGAACCAGTCATTGAGGCCGTACCTCAGTATCGCGATGCACACTATTTACTAGCAGTTGCATATTATCAAACAGATCAATTTTCGGAAGCAGCATTAGCAGTAGATAATGCCTTAAAGATCGATAAAGATCATGCGGCAAGCAAAGAACTTAAAACCGCAATAACTAAAGCACTCGGAGAAGACACGATAACTCCAGAACCGACAATTTCAGAAGAGAATAACTAGGCAGCGTCAATACCAACGTCCGTCGAGGTTTCTGTTACACCCGATAAGTGGTTTTGAATATCAGTGATGATATCCTCAAGTTTATGGTTTGCTTTTGTGTAGAATTTTTCTGCGCCCAACCGAAGATACATACGAGCCTTATCACCACCAACGGTGTTTGAGACAACAAAGACCGGAATTCTCCTCCAATGAGACCCCTCACTCTTTAACTCAACAATCATACCCAATCCGTCTTCAGTTCCGTACAGATAGTGGTCAAGCCAAATGACATCAATGTCATCTGCTTCTTGAAGAATTTCTAACGCTTGGTTGACACTATTGGCTGTTTTAACGAGAAAACCTTTGGCTTTAAGTTTTTGCTCAACAATTCGCTGAAGCGGAAGTTCATCCTCGACGACGAGAACAGTATATTGTTTTGATTCTTCTGCCATAACCATTTTATCTTAGAGCAAACACGCTGCACCGTCAATTATAGTTTCCTGCACTGAGCGCTTTGGTTCCTTCACGGTGCTTCATTCCCGAAAGTGGCAAACACATAAAAAACGATGATCCCTTGTTAAGCTCTGAAATAAACCAAATCTTTCCTCCAACATGTTCCAGGATCGATTTGATGATGTACAAACCAAGTCCCGTACCTTCTGTCTCCTTCTCTCGGACATTATCGGCACGAAACAGTTTAGAAAAAATTTGGTCTTGTTGGTACGACGGAATACCGTATCCAGTGTCGGTAACCTCTATAACAACGCTGTCTTCAATAATATTCGCACCCTCAACCTTATCACCTGCGTCCTGCCGGGTTACCCGAATCGTCACACTGCCGGATTCCGGTGTATATTTAACTGCGTTCGTGATAAGGTTTTGGACGATAATCCACATCAGCTGCGGATCTAATAATACCGGTGGAAGCTCCTCATCGAACACATTAATCAATTCAATATGCTTTTCGTCAATCTTTGGTTGTGATTCCTTGATTACATCCGTAATGAGTTCAGTAACGTTAATTGGCTCTGGTTCTACCATAAATGTTCCCATTTCGAGACGAGAAACATTCAACAACGCGTTAACCAAATTAATCATCCGCTGGGTGCTTTCATATATTTGCTCGAAGTAGGGAATCTGATCTGGCTCAAGATCACCGGCGTCACCAGAAAGCAAAGTTTCGGTGTACCAGTTAATGGTCGACAACGGTGTCCGCAGTTGGTGTGACGCTAACGAAACGAATTCTGTTTTTACTTTATCTACTTCGACTTCTTTGGAAACATCACGGAAAACCACCACAGCACCCACCATATCTTCACCCACCATGATAGGGGCAGCCGAACTCACAACCGGAAATTGGGAGCCATCTTTGCGTTTGTAATAATAGTGAGAAGAAATATCTCTTTTTACCGGTTCTCGTTGAGAAAGAGCCAAATTGATAGGATACCTGGTTTCCTCCAGAACTGCTTGGTTATGATCTTTTACTTCCAAAAAATCTGGCCACTTTTTCTCAAATAACTCAAACAGACGGTATCCAAGCATCATTTCAGCAGTAGTGTTAATAAAAATGATCCTACGCTCCAAGTCTGTCACCACAAGCCCTTCGGCGATATTTTTGATGATAGCCTCATCTTTTGCTTTCGATTCTTCAAGCGCTTTGGTTCTTTTTTCAATTTTTTGTTCAAGTTGGTTATAACGGTCCTGAACATCGGTAATAACTCGCAGAATAACTTGGGCAACTTTTCCGATGGCATCATCTTTGTCCGAATAATCTTTTAATGTAGAAAGGTCTACAGATTGGGAAATGGCATTAATAAATACATCAAGCGGCTCAACCGTCGAATGTAATAATAAGAGAATCAGACAGCTCAACATAAACACGATAAGAAAACCAATAACTAAAATTGCACTGATGAGAAGACGCTGATTTTCATTAAGAGAGATTGAGCTAAGAAAAAAGAGCAGGGAGATCGCCGTCCCGAAAATAATCACATTAATAGCCAAAATCAATCCTTTAATCTTATTCGAAATACTCATGGGCAGTTGCATCAAGAAAACTATTATCGGTCAAAAACCGGACTAATTGCTTGAGTTAAAATATTGTTCGATTCTATCCACTATCTCTGACAGGTGAACATTTGTCTTTACTAGATAATCGACAGCACCAAGATCTTTTGCTTTTTTCACTTCCATTTCTTTGCTTAAGTTAGAGGTCACAATGACCGGCACTTCGATATTTTCATGTTTCATACGATTGAGTACTTCAAACCCGTCTGTTTTAGGCATAATAAGATCCAGAAGCACCAAGTCAAAAGGCCCTTTTCGTACCTCATCGAGAACCGCAGCACCATCGTGCACCGTCGTCACCTCAAATCCTTGATGTTCGAGTTTCATAGAGAGGATCTTAGCCATTGGTTTTTCGTCTTCTGCGACAAGGATTTTTTTTGCCATATCTGAATAATCTCCGTTAGGGTGAGATATTTAGCTCTACTAATCTTCTAATGTCTCCCTAACAGTATCAATAATTTGATTCAAATTAACATCAGTTTTGATCAAGTACTTGGCAGCACCAAGTTCCTCCGCACGGTGCATATCGCCCTGCTGACTTAAGTTGGTAATCACGACAATAGGCACAGTGTTTCCCATATCTTTCGCCTTTTGCAGAAAAGAAAATCCATCAACCTTTGGCATCAAAATATCTAGTAGAATAAGATCGTATTGATCTTTTTCGAGAGATTTTATCCCCGCTTCACCATCTCCAACAATGGTAGCTTCAAAACCTTCCTGCTGAAGCTTCATAGAAAGAACTCGTGCCATAGGGTTTTCATCTTCAACAATTAGGATATGTTTTTTATCGTTTGCCATATGATTAAATCAATAATAGCACAATTTAACTTGTAGATTTAGGAAAATGGAAAGAATTATTCTTCTGGGGTTTCTTCTTCAGATTCAGCTTCTTCTGCTACGGTCTCTTCTGCTCCGGCTTCACCCTCAGCAGCTTCTTCCGCAT
>JAGQKX010000085.1 GCA_020429905.1 candidate division WWE3 bacterium | reverse complement strand
ACTGACACTTCAGGCTCGACTGAAAAAATGATTCTATCAAGAAATAGCACATTTCTATCATTGTTTGGGGTGTGTCCCCCAGAGCGTATGACCTAAGGGAGGTTATTAACGATGTCAAAAGCAGTAGTAAGACACAACACGCTCAATGCTTTAGTGGAAAGGTTGATGCAACTATTCAATCTCGCAGAGTCAAGCCTTGCTGAAACGGCAGACCCTGACCACAACAAAATCCTTTGGATGCTCATCCGAGATGAGGTAGATCAACTAGATCAAAAAACGTTAGACCGTATTTTACGGGATATCGTAACCGCCTCCATCATGGAACGCGTCCACCAAAAAATCCAGAATACTTAAAATCTGGATAATCACTAGTTTGCTACTTAGGCATCCTAGGAAAAGCCTGGTTTCCGAAACCAGGTTTTTTTACGCCCGGTTACAGAATAGATCATATTCGCACCCTTGCTGACAAAGATAGTCTTCTGAACACGCAAAATTACTCTGCTCGATTTGAGATTTGATCTCTAAGATTTCTTCTTTTGCGTTTTCCAGCCGTTCCGGGGTTACGTTCACCGAAACCTTTTCACCTGCCTCGAAAAAATAGTACGCTAGTTTTAACTGGTCTATCGGCTGATTGAATATCCCTTTTTCAGTAGCAGCCAATCCATAGATCGCTAGCTGGAGATCTTTTTGTAGTTGTTTCTCGTCTTTCATCTTCCCCGTTTTGTAATCAATAATTTCTAGCGTGCCGTCTTCATATCGATCGACACGATCAATTCGTCCGCCAACAGTCAGGTCTTTAATCTTGATGTTAAAGGGCATTTCTATCTCAATAGGGAGGACCTGTGGATTAAACTCATTCTCGATATAGGTCTGTAACCACTGTTGGCCATTAACCTTCATCTGTTGCTGTTGCTCTTTCGAATCAAAACCACGATTAATCCACTGTTGATGATAAATCTCTAGTATCTGGTCAATAAGAATCTGGTTTTCGGGGATTGATTCTAACTTCTGTAACAACACCCACTGATAGAACTGCTTCATCGTGTTATGAACTGTAGTTCCGAAGCTCAATGCCCCCGTGGTCGGCGTCGGCAAATTTAACACATATTGCAAATAATAATGCATCGGACAAACTTGAAAAGAATTGAGACGTGAATATGTTAAATAGTCAACATGATGCGGAGAAACGGCTTTGGATTCTTCTATGTTCACTGCATCTTGTGACGAAAATTGTCCAAAAAGCGGAAGCTCTTCTTGCTCAAGAGCGTGCGGCAATAAATATTTTGACAGATCTTCTCCCATGGCTTCGTGTACAAATCCTGATAATTTCTTGGGGCGTTTGTTTTCACCATAAAATTTGGCGCCAGTCAAAAACAGCCTGTCTTTTGCTCGCGTCATGCCGACATAAAAAAGCCTTCGCTCTTCTTGTACATGCGCATCTCCTTCGGGGGCGTTTTCTTTAGCTAATGCTTCCGGTAGTGGAATTTGATCCTTACGATTGCGTGTAGGAAATCGATCGTTAACCAAATTGACCAAAAACACGATTGGAAATTCCAACCCTTTGGCTGAATGGGTCGTCAAAATATTTACTGCATTTGCCTCAGTCCAATCAATTTCAGATGCGAGGGGGCTCTCTCCTTGTGCCCAAACATATTCAATGTACTCTAACCAATCGAGCACAGCTGGGTCTGTTTGCCTTGATTCAAATGATTTCACCTCATCAAAAAATCGTGAGATATTGAGGACTTCTTGTTGCTTTTGTTCTGAGTCAACTTTTTGATACATGCTTAATAACCCCGTATCTTCAAGGAAATAGTACAGTAACTGACCCGGACCATAATCAGGCAACAAATCTAAATGACGTTTTAAGACTTTGAGTAGTTTAGTTATTTTACGTAACGATTCTGCATCGATTCCTAATAGCGATTCGTCTTGGACAAGCATCTCCATTGTTTCAAAGAGCGTGTAGTTATGCTCCCGTGCGTATGAAACAAGCAGCGCGATATCACGACGATCGATGCCAAAAAAACGCTTCGTCAGCAACCGGTAGAGTGACATATCGTCTTGAATATTAGTAATCACCCTGAAATATGCCAAAAGATCTTTTATTTCTGGCCGGTTATAGAGTTGACCGGGACCTAAAAACTGAAACGGGATACCCTTCCTCGCAAATGCGTGCGTAAAGATATCCGCGTGGCTATTAGCCCGAACTAACACGGCCACATCTTTGAACTGATATTTTTTTGATTCACCACAAAGCGCTATGATTTGCTGGGCAACGATATCCGCCTCATTTTCTCCTCGCTCTTCCCAAATGATCTGCGGATCTGATCCAGTGCCTCGTTCCGCCATGAGTTTTTTATCAATATGTTCTTTGATTTCAAGTCGATCTGGATTGTTATGCGAGATAAGTTGATGTGAAAAATCTAAGATGGGCTGCACACTTCGATAATTTTGTGTCAAAACGGCGATTTCAGCCTGCGGAAAATGCTGTCGAAAGTCCATGGCGTTATAAACAGCCGCGCCACGGAAACGATAAATAGATTGATCATCGTCCAAAAAGACCGTTATCCGCTGATGTGCACTCGCTAACAAGACGGAAAGTTCAACTTGGGTAAAGTTTGTATCTTGAAATTCATCAACTAAGATGTACTTGAACTGCTGTTGATACCGCTTGAGCACATCTGGTTTCTGTCTGAACAATTTAAGCGTGTTGAAAATAAGATCTCCGAAGTCCATAAGACCTTCGACGTTTTTGAGTTCATGATATGTTTGATAGGCATGTGCTAATTCTTTGTATTTTTTTACTTCTTCAGCAGCATACTCTCCTGGATTCTTTTGAAGATCCTCGACCCATTGCAGGTACCGCTCCGGAGAAACATCTTCATCAGTCAACCGAGAAAAATGCACTGACAAACCGGAGATAAACTTTAATGGATTTCCTAGCGGACGAAAATAGTCGAGGTCAAATTTGTATAAATGCTGTTTGATAAAAAGCTGCGCTTCTGCTTGTGTCAGCAATTGAAAACCGGAATCTAACCCAATGTTCACTGCTTCTTGCCGTAATATTTGTTCGCCGAAAGAATGAAATGTCGAAATCCACGTCTGTACATATCCCATCGGTAGCGCTTTATCGATCCGTTCTTCCATCTCCCGAGCTGCTTTCTCAGTGAATGTTAGGGCTAATATTTCCGAAGGTTTAGCGATACCGGATTCGATAATCGCCTTCACCTTTTCGGTAAGAACGGTTGTTTTTCCTGTCCCCGCACCCGCTACCACCATGAGCGGACCGGTATTAAATGAGACCGCTTTTTGCTGCCCTTCGTTTAATTTCATGGTTTAACTATATCACCTGTATCCAATTGGAAAACATGAAATACACCCGATTATTATTTATAATGATGCAAAACTATTTTATTTCGCAGTAGAGGAGTAAGCGATGCAGTCAGTATTAACAGACGTTCTTGTTTTGGGTAGAGATCTGACGTTTGATGATTTCACCCAGCGACTTGCTGAAGGAATCAGTAAGTTCATCCTCAAGTTTAATGGGGAAATTGTAGTTTTTCTTCTTACTGAAGACGGGATCAAACTTGTCTTCACAGAAGACCATGTCTCTTTTATCACAGTCCCAGTTCGGGACATTGGACACTTCGATTGGCTTGGCAGCAAAATATTTGGGGGTGATATGACCGTAATTTCACTCA
>JAGQKX010000084.1 GCA_020429905.1 candidate division WWE3 bacterium | reverse complement strand
GATCACCAATAAGCGGCTTGAACGAGGACTGTATTTTCATAAATTAATTCACCCAAAACAAGGAAAGCATAAAACCAAGTATCGAGCTATTTCTCAATCTCAGGCGAAATTTAGCTATCGAAGAGTTGATGCTCAGTTAGCGGTTGAGAAAGGCATTAATATTCGGTATCAACAAAAGTGGCAGCGCGTTGACGATCACGCAGAAGTAGAACTGTGGATTCATCTCGAAAAAAGATCAGCACATGTCGGGTTACGTCTTTCGGACAAAAATATGCGTCATCGAATGTATAAAAAGGACCACCTCAAGGCATCACTACGGCCAACGATAGCCTACTGTATGGCCTGGTTATCGGAAATTGACCCTGACGATGTATTTTTGGATCCCTTCTGTGGGGCAGGAACGATTATCATTGAACGCGCACAAGCTGGCGCCTATACCCAACTCTATGCCTCAGATATTTCGGATGAAGCCATTACGAATACGCAAAACAATCTAAATGGACGCTATCAACCCGTGACCGTACGCCTGGAAGATGCTACAAAACTTTCTCATCAGACGAGTACGATTCACAAAATTGTGAGTAATTTACCGTTTGGCAAACAAATTAGTACTGAGGAACAGCTCAAAGATCTCTATCCAAAGGCACTAAAGGAGATGGAACGTATCCTGACAAACAATGGAAAAATCGTCCTTTTAATCCACGATCTAAATCTTCTCAGAAATGCTGTTAATTCAACGAATACACTTACTTGTGATACAATTTACTCGGATATTAAGGTCCTAGGTGAATCAGCACACATAGCCGTAATTACCAAAAAATAACATGGATATCATTACTGATTTTAACGATCCAAAACTGCAGCAATTATTAATGAATTATGGTGTTGGCGTCTTACCGACAGATACACAGTATGGTTTAGTTGGTAAAGCACTATCGGTAACAGTAGTCGAGAAAATCTATGCCTTAAAAGGCAGATCAGCAGACAAACCACTCATTATCCTCATTAGTGAGCTAAGTGATTTAGACACGTTTTTTGTCACTTTGACTAAGAATGAACGGGAATTTTTAGAAGAGAATTGGCCAGCACAGCTAAGCGCTATTTTATCTTGCAATCAACCAGACCTGACGTATCTTCATCGAGGAACAAATTCCTTAGCATTTAGATTGCCGGATCATCCTGACTTAGTGCAATTAATCAAAACAGTTGGGCCGCTTGTCGCGCCAAGTGCTAATCTCGAAAGAGAGGAACCCGCCAGCACAATTAAGCAGGCTCAGGACTATTTCAAAGACCAAGTTGATTTTTATGTCGATGGCGGAGCATTGATTTCTCCACCTTCGACACTCATTCAATTCGTGGATCATTCAATAGAAATCATTAGAGAAGGAGCGTACTCACTTAGATAATTATATGGTCAGAACGAGAAGTGCCGGGGTAATCATTAAAGATTCACAGATACTCCTCATGCATCGCATCAAAAACGGTCAAGAATATTTTGTATTTCCTGGCGGTAAGGTTGAACCAAAAGAGTCAACACAAACGGCCGTGAGACGTGAAATATTTGAAGAGGTATCTCTGACGATTACTACCCTTGACGAATGTTTGTATCAACGGAGCAATGAAGACGGTGATGAAGAAATTTACTATTTAGTCACTGATTTTACGGGTGAAATTGAACTTTCTGGTGAGGAAAAAGGGCGCATGAATGACTTGAATCAATATTATCCAGAATGGTGGAAAATTGCTGAAGCCATAAATCTTCAAAATCTTGTTCCGCGGGAAGTGGTCGAACCGATTTTCTCCCGACTTGAACAGTTAGGATACTTTAAACGATAACTCCTGAGTTTTTCTTTTCATTAACACTAAATCTCCTTTTTGAAAATCCATAATAATGCGAAAATGTTTAAGAAAACTCAATCCTAACAGACCATCCACCCCACTCAATGGCGGTAAATCTCTAACAATGCACGATACGTTTTCGATTTCATAGCCGAGAACTGACATTTTAGGAATTTTGATAATCGGTGATGTCTCAATTGTTGATGCCGTAGTTGTTTGAATTGTCTCTTTTGGATCAATTTCAAGGCCTATTTCTTGGACAAATTTCCAGGGCAGCATGCAAAATGTCGCTCCAGTATCAAAAACAAGCCTGGCTTTTGCCGTAATTCTTGAATGAATATCTGCCTCAATTAAAATAACGCCTGATGATGGATCAAAATGAGAAGTGCGTCGATGCATAGGTTAATTGGATGTGCTCCAGAGCAGATACAGCGTAAATAATAGATTGAAAAGAAGTAATAACCAAAGGAATCGCTCTTTATGACTTTCCACCCAAGTATCGGCTTGTTTAAAATAGAGTCCTACTTTTTCGAACATAGTGTAAATGAGAATGCTTCACCGTCTTTAAGAATTTCGCCCGTAAAAATGGTTGCGACATGCTCTCCGGATTTAATTTCACTCATCGCATCATAGACTTTATCCCGATCTGGGTGATGGGTAATGACCTCGGCTTCTTCCAACTCACCACGAGTATTTTCTTTCGTTACTTTAACTAATACCCACTCATCAGGATATAGTTTGTGGATCTCTGAAAGTTTCATGTCAAAATTGTAGCACACTAGCCATTTTCTAGATGTTAAAATAATGTAAATGGAGAAAAAAACAATTGTTAAGCTTGCTACCGCTTTGTTATTTTTGGTCACCGTTTTACTGGGTTATTTTTGGAATGATGTCCAAGATTACGTTAATCTTCGGATTCATCCGCTACCTGACATTATTGTTTTGACGCAAAACGGAAATTCGCCCCTCAGTCCACCAGAAGGATATTCTGTACAAATTTTGGCCTCAAGGTTGGATCAACCTCGTACCATGGTTATTGATCCAATGGATAAGGTCATTGCGGCGATAGCGGGTGAGGGAACTATCAGAGTATTTACCGATGCAGAACAAGATACCCAATCAACGGTATTACTGTCAGATCTAAACCGTCCTCATGGTTTAGCCCTAACTTGTACGGATACGTGTAAACTGGCTATTGCCGAGTCTAACAAAGTAACAATTTGGGATTATGATCCCGATTCGGTATCAATTACGAGCCCACAACAGATAGATAATCTTGATGATAGCGGAACGCACTATGCCAAGGGAGTTATTTTTGATCCCAAAAATCCTAATATCCTCTATATATTCAGTGGTTCCACGTGTAATGTTTGCCACGAAACTACCCCTGGCCGTGCTGCAATACAGAAAGTAGATGTATCTGAAGAACCGCTCGAGGTGACATTATTTGCCTCAGGATTACGAAACTCGCTTTTTGGGGCAATAAATCCGAGCACTCAGGAAATATGGATGACCGAGATTAGTAGAGATTTTTTGGATGGTGGACTACCGCCTGATGAAATAAATATTCTTTCTGCCGGAAATAATTACGGTTGGCCTCAATGTTACGGCAATAATGTTCATGATAGAGATTTTGACAATAATCTCTATCAACTCCCAAAAGGGATGAGTATCTGTGAGTCATATAATGCTATTCCTCCCCATATCGAACTGCCGGCTCATGTTTCTCCAATGGGAATAGTCTTTACAGATGCATCAGCGACATTAGCTAAAGAATACCCATATGACGCATTGGTCGCTTATCATGAAGGTAATGGTCAACCCAAAATTATTAAATTAGATCTAGATCAAGCGGGAAACCTAGAGAAAATTGAA
>JAGQKX010000083.1 GCA_020429905.1 candidate division WWE3 bacterium | reverse complement strand
TAATTATGGTTGACTTAGGGTATAATGAACGCCGGTTTAATTTCGGAATAATAGCTTAAATTAGAAAAATCGGAGGCTGACATGTTTTCAATATTGCCAAAACGGCAACCGCACATTTGTGTTCGTATCGTGACAAAGTTGGGTCAATACGATCTGAAAGTTCCCCAAGCAACGGGGCCTGGTAGCATGGTATATCCATGTTTGCAGATCAAGGGTGCGCCTCGACGTGTTCTTGTTGAGGAGTTCCACCCACAATTGGGTCCAGCTGTCATGAACGCCACCATTTGTGTGTACTAAATACGGAGCGATCCGTCATAGAGTCCGGGGTATTTTTGCCTCGGACTTTTTTTGTCCTTACACCGTATAATAAGACCATGCACTGGTTTTTGATTGCTTTAGTCGCACCGATGCTTTGGAGCGCCGGTAACCATATCGACAAATATCTCTTAAGTAAATACTTTAAAGGTGGCGGTGTAGGCGCGTTGGTTATTTTTTCTTCGTTAGGAGCGCTTGGGTTCTTACCGATCATTTATTTTTTCCAACATAATGTATTTGATATCTCAATGTTTCAACGAGCAGTTATCATCTTAAGTGGGTGCATTTATGTTGTAGACGTTTTTCTTTATATTAAAGCCTTGGAATATGGTGAGACCTCTGTTGTCGTACCGCTCTTTCAATTGCTACCCGTGTTTGCTTATGTTCTTGGGTTTCTAGTTTTGGGCGAAAGAATAGGCTCTATCCAGACACTTGGAGCAGTATTGATCATTGTTGGGGCAATTACGATCACGATAGATCTGAAAACCGTTGGCTCTTGGCTGAATCATCGTGTTCTACTCTTGATGACTGGAGCATCTTTCTTAGGAGCGGTGAACAACCTGATTTTCAAAATCATTGCGGTGGAGACTGATTTTTTAACGACGAGTTTTTGGGAGTATGTAGGATTTGTAATTTTTGGAACGTTCCTTTTTATTGCTGTCGCACCTTGGAGAAGAGAATTCCTTACAGTACTGCGGGTGAATAAGATTGGCATCCTTTCTCTCAATGGATTAAATGAGGCGCTCAATATTATCGCCCGATTCTTTATGAATTATGCGACGCTTTTGGTACCGCTTTCGATGGCGTTGGTGGTTAATGGGTTTCAGCCATTTTTTGTCTTTATTTATGGAATCATTTTGACCCTGTTTTTTCCTCATATTGCGAAAGAAAGTTTACTAAAAGAGCATCTTGCTCAAAAAATCATTGCAATTACGATTATTTTTATAGGTTCGTATTTCTTGAACAGTTAAGGAGTACCACCTAAAATGTATGATTCAAGCCATATTATTCGATGTTGATGGAGTGGTGATTTTTCCCAGAGACAAATATTTTAGTCAGCGGTTGACCGAAGCAGGTCATCATATTAATGAGTCCGCCGTGACGGAGTTTTTCAAAAACGTTTACCCAGAGATTGTCATCGGCAAAAAAAGCCTTGAAGAAGAGGTCGAAGCGGCTAAAGCTACCTGGGGCTTACAGATGGATGTCCCGACACTATTGGCCTTTTGGTTTGACTACGAAAACAAAATCAATGAACAAATAATAACCATAGCCAGTCGATTACGCGGAATCGGATACGCTTGTTATCTTGCCAGCGATCACTCAATGTGGCGTGGGGATAATTTATGGAATGTTTTGGGGTTGAGAGATTATTTTGAAGGGATGTTCTTGTCTGCAGATCGTGGAGCGACCAAACATGATCCAAGATTTTTTGAACAGGTGATTGAACGCTTGGAGCTTGATCCAAATGAAATATTATTTATTGATGATGAAGTAGAGAATATTGAAACGGCTCAGTCGGTTGGGCTTGCGACGTATAACTATATTGATTTTGAATCGTTTGAGATTTTTATTGATGAATTACGACATGCGTAAGCCAAAAAAACTCTTCCAAAACAGGCAGGGGAGTATCGCGATTATCGTTATCTTCGCACTGCTTGCATTTGCGGCGGCAGCGATCATGCTCCAAAACACTGATTGGGTTTTGTTCCAGGATGCGCCGACATATCCGTATCCTGATATTTCTCCTACAGCGATCATTGATCCAACTGTTACTCCGAGCGCAGGACAACCAACACAACCATCTCAACCAACGGTGGCTCCAACCTCAACCATTGCGGTAGAGCACATCTCAGATGACCTTAAAAACTATTTTGAAGAAATTGTGTTTGGCGGTGAATACGGTAATGTCACCAGTGCCATTACTCGTTGGGAGCAGTCATATGTAACGGTGGAGACTGTTGGCACTATTGATGACAAATCGATAACGTGTCTAAACGTAGTGATATCGGATTTTAATGGGCTCAGCGAAACGGCTCAGTTACAGCTCGCGAGTGCTAATGCCGATATCGTGATGCATTTTGCCCCAGAATCGAGCTTCAAAACGATTGAACCCAACTACGTACCTATCAACATGGGTTTCTTCTGGGCGTATTGGAATACCAACTCTCAGATTTATGATGGCACGATCCTTATCGATAATACCGATGATCTGACCGATGCCGAGCGGTGCCATCTCATTCGAGAGGAGCTGACCCAGATCATGGGCCCCAAGAATGACTCATATCGGTATGAAGAGAGCATCTTTTATCAAGGATGGACGGACGTGAATGCGTATAGCGAACTGGATAAGGAAGTGATAACGCTCTTATACTCGGATGAAGTCTCTGCGGGGATGACGAAAGTGGCGTTTGAAGCAAAGTATCAATAATCTCCTCCGACCGATAAAAACACTCCATTCTTACTATAGTAACGACAAATCATTATTCCGATCTGACTGATAAAAGCGTGCCTCTAAAAAAGATATTTCTCTCGGTAAATCTATTCCCAAGTATTGTAAAATTGAGCCACATGATCGCTTGACTTTATCCCGTGTCATCTTGTATTATTACCACGCATTATGAGGAATGGGAAAAAACGTCAAATTAACTTTCACTGCCACGCGCAGACTATCCTGTAGATAGTAGTCCATGTTAGACAATTTACCCTAACCTCTGAGCTCAGCGATGAAAACTCGCTGATTTTTGTCGTTGTAGCAACCGCTACAATGACTTGCACTTTTATTCGCACATTTATTTGTGGAGAAGACTCTTCAAGACTTAGGAGGCTTGGGAGTCTCTCTCAAGGGGCTGTAGCTCAGTTGGTAGAGCGGCACATTTGCAATGTGTAGGTCAGCGGTTCGATCCCGCTCAGCTCCACCATATGCAGCTCATGTTTCTTTCAAGCAAGCTTGAACGGAGACAACTAGCCGATATTTCCATTCGTTGAATGCATTAGAGCATTCAACGGGTGAAAGTACCGGTTAGGTGCTTGAGGTCTTTTGAAATTTTCAAAACATACCTCATTGAACTTTAAAAACTGGACAAACGAATCATCTTCATAAGTAGAGAAAAATGCTCAATACAGCAGACGGTGGATGCCTTGGCGAAGAAAGCCTAAGAAGGACGTGGAAGGCTGCGAAAAGTCTCGGGGAGCTGTCACACAAGCTTCGATCCGGGAATATCCGAATGGGGAAACCTAGCTAGTGAAGAACTAGTTGTCCGTTACTGAAATTATTCATCCTTGTGATGTGTATATTAGGTACCGGTTGGGAACCAGCTGAAGTGAATCATCTCAGTAAGCTGAGGAAAAGAAATTATTCCCTTAGTAGCGGTGAGCGAAAGGGGAGGAGCCCAAACCTCGACGCAATAGTCGGGGGGTTGTAGGACTCTTCAAAATGATACAGTTGATAGTAGAAGCAGAT
>JAGQKX010000082.1 GCA_020429905.1 candidate division WWE3 bacterium | reverse complement strand
GATCGAACTCGCGAGGTGGTTAGAGAAATCCAACAAAAGTATCCAGCCATTACCCTGATGGAATTTGATCATCCGCTGGGAAAAGGCGGTGCGGTGATTGAAGGTTTCAAAAAAGCCCAGGGTGACCTGATCGGATTTGTTGATGCTGATGGAGCCATCGTGCCAGATGAGTTCGCAAAACTTATTATTCAGGCCCAAAAAAATACCATTGATGCGGCGATTTCCTCTCGGTATGTTTCTGGAGCGCAAGTGGTGAAGCTTCAACCGCTGAGTCGGCGTATTGTTTCTCGGATGTTTAACGCGTATGTGCGTACGCTTTTTGGCCTTAACTATACCGATACGCAATGCGGGGCGAAGGTGTTCTCCAAAGCATCAATAAAAAAGATACTTCCCGAATTGAAGGCAACCAACTATGCTTTCGACGTCGAAATTTTGTGGCGGTTGCGGAAAAACGGTTTTCACATCGTGGAGACTCCTATTGTATGGCACGACAAATTTGGGACCCATGTAAACATGATGAGTGCAGGAATGGATAGTGTCTTTACGCTTCTAAAACTTCGATTAGGTATGCTATGATACGGATAGACGTATGCCGCAGGCCGAATTATTACAGTACATTCAAGAACAACGCGCCGAAGGAGTATCAGATGAATCTATTGCCGATGCCTTAAAAACTGCCGGTTGGGAACTTGATGATATTCAAAACGCCTTTGCTTCATTGGCTTCCGGTGTGACCAAAGAAACCTCTTCAGAAGGATCAGATACGGGTCCTGTTGCGATCCAACCTATTGAGCTTAAATCGTTTACCACATTACTTTCCGAATCGGTTTCTTTTTATAAAGAACATTTTGCCACGTTGATTGGCGTTGCAGTGGTTCAGCCACTAATCACCTTTATGATTGGTTATGGTTCGAGTTCTTTACTTGCTGATCAGGTCAATGCGTATGCCGCCGGAAGTGCGAATGTAGATTGGGGGTATGTCATGATGGTGGTAATGGGTATTGCCCTCGTCAGTGCTTTTTTCCAAGGCATCGTCACGTTGGCGTTAATGAATGCGGTGGTCAAAAAAACGAGCGTCGTTGATTCGTTCCAAATGTCTCTTTCGCGGTATTTTTCATTTATTTGGATGAGTGTCCTAATGTCTTTAATCATCTTAGGCGGATCTTTATTTTTTCTCATACCAGGATTTATGCTGTCGGCGTGGTTTGCGTTTTCGCCGCTAATTTTTGTTGACGAAGGCCGTTCGGACCTGGCGGTACTTAAGGCGAGTCGCGGGTATATCAAGAATGCATTTATGGCGGTGTATACACGATATTTTCTTTTTGGCATTCTTGTTTTTGCGGTATTATTTGGCGCTTCGTTTCTCTTGGAAATGGGGGCAGCTTTGGTGAGCAATCCAGAAATTACCCGTTATCTCGAAGAAATTTTGAATGCTCTGTACAGTATTTTTGGGGCACCATTCTTTATGGTGTTTTCCTATCTTTTATATAAGAATGTGAAGGAGAGCAAAGGCGGTCATCCAATAGGGACGGAAGAGGATGGCAATGCGAAATACACTATTTTTGCGATCATCGGAATATTTGCTGCTATCGCACTTATTGGCGGATTTTATAGTTTGTTAGTCAACTTTCCTGATATTGGCGATATCGAACAGTACACTTCTGGCCTCTACCACTTGATTGAATCCATCGCCACCTTTGTCTAATTTTTCTCAAGAAAAAATCAGTGACCAATGGTACTATTTCGACTAGGATAATTGTATGAAACATATTATTTTCACTGCGGATGATTTTGGTTTTACACGAGGGGTAAACAAAGGGTGTATTACGGCAATTACCCAGGGGTTGGTGAGCGAACTTTCGTGTATGGTTTTATCTCCTGGCGCCAAAGAAGCCTCAGAATTGGCAAAGGAATACAATCTGACAAACATCGGCTTGCATCTCACGTTGAATGATCTCAATGGTACAGGGCGATATCTCAGAAACGCCGATTATGTGACACTGCTTCGAAAAATTTCTGACGAGGATCTCGAAACAATTATCAAGAAAGAATTTGAAACGTTCCCAAAACTATTCGGCACAATTCCTACGCATGTGTCTTCTCACCAGGATATTCATGCGCATCCGCGGGTGATGCGTGTTGTGGCTGATTTTGCCCGAGAATATAGTCTTCCCGTAAGGCGTCCTGCACATACTTCCGCGATTGGATTGATTAAAGATGAGATTAGTGACGCAATACAAACGTACCAACGAGCGAATGTTTTAGAAACTGACGCTGTGTTTGTCAAAACGTCCGGATCTCAAGATGAAGTGTTACGAGAGTTCTACGCTTTTCTGGATGCACAGGCAGATGGAGCCACGGTGGAATGGATTATTCATCCAGGTGAAGTTGATGAATTGTTAAAAGGCTATTCATCCTTACTCAAGGATCGTGAACGCGATGTAGCGATCAGTACACTAGAGTCGCTATCGCAAGAGTTAACTCATAGGGGAGCAAAAATTATCAGCTATGAAGAGTTGCACCATCAGCAAGGTGTCTTATTGTCACTCGATTGAGGTAGCGTTTATTTGCGTGTACACTCAAAGATAGAACAACTGCCCAAATGATCACTCCAGAATTGCTTACGTACATTGTGTCTCAACGCAAACGTGGTGTCACTGACGACGCCATTCACACTGTCTTGATGAATTCCGGATGGAAGCAAATTGATATCAACGATGCATTTCGGGAAGCTGATAAACCGCAGCCGCTGACGCGTCGCGCAGATACAGAGGGAAGCTCTAACCAGTCCGTCCCAGTCAGTCCTCGTTCTAATCTGTATAACCCAATTCAGTTACTTGGATTGACATTGTCTCGTTATAGAAGCCACTTCTTTCCGTTAGTGGTGGTGATGCTGGTGTGGGTCGCCGCTTTACGTCTATCAGGCTATGTTCTGTCCAGTAGCGTATTTTCAGAAACAATTTTAAGTTCTTTTAATGCTTTTATTTCTTCCTTGGGGGGAATTGCGGCTATTTCGGTTTTGATTGGTATCGTCTTGTTGATTGTCCAATCGTGGGTAATGTTGGCCGTCTTACAAATTGTGGTGAGCGGAGGAGAGGTTATTGGTCCGTTAGATGCGCTTCGTCGGGCTTGGTCTCAGACGCTTTCGTTAATTTGGTTAACCGTTTTGTATTTTTTGATTGTGCTTGGAGGAACCGTTGGCTTGGTCATTCCAGGGATTATTTTGTTAATCACGCTGCTCTTTGCACCGTTCGTTTTGTTTGAAGAGAAGGAAACAGGATTTTCCGCATTAGTCAGAAGTAAAAATTACATGCGCAAATCGTGGGTTGCTGCATCTGTGCGATTGCTATTTTTAGCCATTTTTGTGAGCATCTTCACGCTCACCCTTGGACTTCTTTTCCAGATTTCAAGTATTTGGATCCCAGATTCGTTGTATGTCGCGTTGTATGAAGTTGAACAAGTGGGGGTATTTATCTTCATTGTTCCGTTTACATTCATCTATCTCTATTTGCTCTACCGAAATATGAAAGCCGTTTCCGCGGCCGGGGATAACAGGTTTTTACTCGATACGGGGACAATGCGACTCCGCGCTATTTCTCTGGTTGGCATTTTTGCGGTGGTGGTACTTTTTGCCGTGAGCTATATTTCTGTTAGTCGAACGTCAGATAATGCTAGCGAAATTTCCGATAATGAAGTAATAGAGAATATCAAAGGGTCCCTAGAAGAATATTATTCGGTCCATACGAGCTATCCAGCTTCGCTTGCACCACTTGAAGAATTTGATGATTCAAATAAAGAAGGCTGGGATCGGTTTTCCTAC
>JAGQKX010000081.1 GCA_020429905.1 candidate division WWE3 bacterium | reverse complement strand
TTCAACACACAAATGTAAGAACTTTGACAGCAACGTTATAGCACAATCCTATAGCCACCGTCAAGTCGTTTTAATCGGTACTCACGGGGTGGGTAAAAATCATTTTTCCGGCGTCAGTCTGTAAAAGCCTTTTGACTTCTACTTCAAGGGTTTTACCAATGTGACTATCTCCCCCTTCGACCACCACCATCGTACCGTCAGGCAAATATCCGATCCCTTGATTGTTACCTTTCCCCTCTTGGATAACCTCTAACATGATCGTCTCACCGGGAAGAAGCACCGTTTTCACCATATTTGCGAGTTCATTTACATTCAGAACTGTAATGCCCATTATTTTGGCTTTTTTATGCAAGTTATAGTCGGTAGTCAAAATCTTTCCTTTGTGGTTCGAAGCCGTATGGACTAAACGATCGTCGACATCAAGACCTTCCAATTCTTTGTTGTTTGTTTTTATCACCTTGAATGGAATATGTTTCGCTTTTCGCATTTCGTCGAGGATATCCAAGGCGCGTCGTCCTCGCTGTTTCCTGAGGGGTTCTTTAGAATCTGCAATCCGTTTAATTTCACCTAAGATATCACTTGTTACGATTAGCTCTCCTTCCAAAAATCCCGTACGCGCAATATCAGCAATCCGTCCATCAATGATAGCTGAACTATCCAGAAAGAGCGCTGTTAACGGAACCATTTTTCGGCTAATTTTCTTCTTTTTCTTTTTTGACGCAGCTGTATTTGTCTTACCGATGGGCCAATATTCATTAAACGCACTAATCAGAGATTCCTTTTGAAAGTAAAATAATACCGTAAAAAAAAGCGTACTGGTAATACTGAGACCCAACGACAGTTGACCCGCAAACTTCCATTCCAAATCCCCGATCGGTACAGAAAGCAACGCCCCAATTAATAACCCAAGAATAAGACCAATAGTCACGACAATAACACTCGAAAGCTGGATTTTATTTGTGATAGAACGAATCGTATTTGGAATAATTTTCATATCGTTTGGCTCGTTAATTTCTTCAGTTCTTGCAATGCGCTCCTAATGGTACCAGACTCCTCTGGGGTTAGAAACTGCACAATCGTATACCGTTCTGCTTCCTTTTTTCGTTGATCCTGATGACCAACGGGACTAACCTTTCCTAACAAACTGACTTCACCCCAGACTCCAAGATTTCTTGGAATCGGAACCTTTCTTAAGCTCGACACAAGCGCCACGCATACTGCCAAATCTGCAGCTGTTTCGTAAATTTTTATTCCTTCCGAGACATTCACAAAAACATCGTGACGATAGAATTTGTGATTTGTATGCTTATCTAAAATCGCGAGCAAAAGAAGTAACCGATTATAGTCATACCCATTTACCACACGGCGTGGTTGCTGTTGATATGATTGTACTACTAACGCTTGGATTTCGAGAGGTACATATCTCCCACCCTCTTTGACAACTGTTGTCACCGCACCAATGTGCGTTTCATCTTCAGCGCTTTCACCTAAGGCAAAGCCCGGTTTCGTTTCTTCAAAATAGCCGTTTTCGAAATTGAGTAAAGCTAATTCATTGACCGAACCAAACCGATTTTTGGCCGCACGAAGGACTTTTTTCTCTGTATCGCCCTCAAGATATAACACGACATCAACTAAATGCTCGAGAGTTTTAGGGCCAGCAAGGCTTCCTTCTTTGGTCACATGACCGACTAAGATCACAGAAATATTCGTTTTCTTGGCAAAATCAACAACTTTTTGGGCAATTGATTGAACATGTCCAACACTCCCCGTCCGTGAGTTAATTGCAGTGTCCCGAATAGTCTGTACAGAATCCAAAATTACTAAAGTAGGTTTTTCTGAGTCTTCGATGGAGACAAATAAATCATCAATAGTTTCAATATTTGAAATCAGAATATTTTCGGAATGAGCCAGCCCTAATCTGTGGGCCCGCAATGATACTTGTTCTCTAGATTCTTCTGCTGAGAGATAGACGACCGTATGTCCGTTTGCGATAGCATCCGCGTACTGGAGTAAAATGGTGCTCTTTCCGGTTCCTGGCTCTCCTCCAAGCAAAATAACGCTTCCTGGGACTAATCCGCCACCCAAAACTCGATCCACGGCTGAGAATTCTGTCTCGATACGTGAAACAGTCGTTTTAGAAATAGAAGCTAACGCGGCAAGATCTAATTTGGTACCAGTGTTTTCGTCAAAAGCAGCAACAGGAGCATGGTATTCTTTGAGGGTGTTCCATTCTCCGCACGCAAAACATTTTCCGCTCCATCGCGAGGAAACGTTTCCGCAAGCGCTACAAACAAACTGCTGAGATTTATTTTTTGTCATTGGGGAAATCTAAATCAATTTGATGCTTATCTTCGTCGAGCTTGGCAATTCGAACCTCAATCTCTTCGTTTACAACCATTTGCTTCTTATCTTCTGGGAGTTTTGTTAATGGTAGCAAACCTTCAATACCGTTGCTAATTTCGACATAAACACCAAAACTGGTAATCTTTTTGACTGTTCCAGTAACTGAATCCCCTTCTTTGAGGTTGTTTTTGACCGTCTCCCACGGATCTTCAGAAGCTTGCTTAAGTGACAAACGAATATCGCCAGACTCTTCATCAATTTCGATAACTTTTGCTTGTGATTCATCTCCGACGTTAAAAGAAACAAGCGTAACTTCTGGATCCCAAGACAATTCAGTTTCGGAAACAAGCGAATCAACACCATGGAGATCAACCACAACACCGTACGGCATGATGTTTTTGACCACCACAGGAATCACATCGCCTACTTTGATGTCTTGTAATAATTCTTCGCGTTTGGCTTGTTCTTCTTCTTCTCGAGCTAATCGTTCAGAAACGATGATCCGATCGTCTTCCTCATTGAGTTCAAGAAGTTTAACTTCCAAATCCATACCGCGCATGCGATCGAGTGTGCTTTGAAGTTCTGGTCGGGGCATTTTTTGGTCTGGGCCATGTTCGAGATGAGAAAAAGGAATAAATCCTCGAAGACCATAGACATCAACGATAAGTCCACCTTTGTTATGACCAACAACGTTAACGCTAAATACTTCGTCGTCTGAATAATGACGCTTAAGATCCATCCACGCTTTAGCGGCTTCGGCTTTGGAAAGCGACAAGATAACTTGTCCACGTTTCTTGCTTTCTGGAGTTAAAACATACACATAAACCTCGTCTCCGGGAGCGAGTTCTTTATCTTTAAATTCGTTTTTGGGGAGAATTCCTTCGGATTTAGTTCCCAGATCAATAAGGGCTTCCTGATCGGTAACGTGTAATACTCGACCTTTGACTACATCTCCACGATGCAGTACGGGTAAGCTGAAATCTTCTTTTAATAATTCATACATCGATACTGATTTATTTGCCATAATGCCGGTCTCTTTTCTGTCGGATTGATCGTCTCTGATCCCAATTATACACGGATCAAAGGTTTTGATAATACCCGAGAAACGTTGCTAGTAAAAAAAATCCCAGGCTTCCCTGGGCTTTGTTGCAGGATTGCTTAAATACTCTGTGCTGGCGATGACCTATTTTCGCACCCGACAAGCGGACACTATCGTCAGCGCTGAGGGTCTTAACTTCTCTGTTCGGAATGGGAAAAGGTGTTTCCCCCCCGCTACAATCACCAGCACAGAAGACTCAAACAGTTCTGCCTGAACTTTAGACTCGTGCAAACTGCACGTCGTTCCCATTGAACCGTAAAAACTGGACATGACTCATCTTCACAAAACGCAGAGAAAAATACTAACGGCCGATTAGTACAGCTCGGCTAAGAAATAATCAATTTAATCCTCCGTTAAGCTAAATCAGCATCGACCGAAGTCTCAACATCATTAAAATAACTTTAGAAAAAGCATCATATTCCTGTGCACATA
>JAGQKX010000080.1 GCA_020429905.1 candidate division WWE3 bacterium | reverse complement strand
CATGTACCTGGTCCTCGGTGAGAGAATAGGTCACATCATAATCAGCAGGAAATGACACGGCTAAGACAGGCCGAGTAACTGTAAAACTCAAGAGGAAGAAAAAGATTGTTGCTAGAGATAATCGGGACAGTTTTTTAACCATGATACTAACTGTATTGTAATGGAAAATGCTAAATAATGTAGTAGTTCTAATGTTCAAGATATGCCTTTAAAAATTTGCCGGTATAAGATTTTTCGTTTTGCGTAACATCGGAAACAGTCCCTGTGGCTACGATATCTCCGCCTTTATCTCCCCCCTCTGGACCAAGATCAATTATCCAATCTGCAGTTTTGATTACATCAAGATTATGCTCTATCACTAAAACAGTATTTCCTTGGACCACTAGTTGGTGCAAAACATTAACTAATTTTTGGATATCAGCGAAGTGCAAACCCGTTGTTGGTTCATCAAGAATATATAGTGTTTTGCCGGTAGATTTTTTTGAAAGTTCAGCCGCTAATTTCATACGTTGCGCTTCACCACCGGATAGTGTCGGTGCTGGCTGTCCTAAACGAACATACCCAAGTCCGACATCTTGTATGGTCGCCAATTTAGACTGGATTTGAGGGATATTTGCGAAAAATTCAGCCGCTTCGTCTATAGTCATCTCTAACACATCAGCAATATTTTTATCTCGATATTTGATTTCTAATGTTTCTCGGTTATAGCGTTTCCCCTGACAAACTTCACAATCAACGTAAACATCAGGCAAAAACTGCATTTCAATTTTTATTTGTCCGTCACCGCTACAATTTTCACAACGTCCTCCTTTAACATTGAAACTGAATCGGCCTTTTTGGTAGCCTCGTGCCTTGGCCTCATTAGTCATAGTAAATAGATCTCTGATACCTGTGAAAACACCTGTATACGTGGCTGGATTACTTCTTGGTGTTCTGCCTATCGGACTTTGGTCAATATTTACTACTTTATCAATATTCTCAATACCTTCAATCGTTCTGTGTTTTCCAGGAACTACTTTGGAATGGTAAAACCGAATTGCCAATGCTTGATTCAAGATATCCATGATCAGGGTTGATTTGCCCGATCCAGAGACACCGGTAACACAAACAAATTTACCCAGCGGAATTTCGACATCAACATCTTTGAGGTTATGCTGTTGAGCACCCACGATTTTAAGCATCTTATCTTCGGAATCTTTAAGCTTCTTTTTATCTTGGGGGTTCATTTCAAGCTTAGGCCGAGAAACATTTTTCTTTTTGCTCAAATATTGACCAGTGATCGACTTATCATTGTCGATAATTTCTTCGATTGTTCCGGAGGCAATGATCTGTCCTCCATGCTCTCCAGCGTTTGGCCCAAAGTCGTAAATGAGGTCGGCTTGGATCATCGTTTCATAATCGTGTTCCACGACCAAAATGGTATTTCCTAAATCTCGAAGCGATTTAAGGGTATCAAGCAAACGGCTGTGGTCCCGAGGATGAAGACCAATTGATGGTTCATCGAGCACATATAGAACTCCGGAAAGTCCAGAACCAATCTGAGAGGCAAGCCGTATACGCTGGGCTTCACCACCAGAAAGTGTATTCGCCGTTCTGTCTAACGTAAGATAGTTTAGGCCCACTGCCTGAAGAAAAGAAAGCCGCGCATTCAACTCTTTGGTGATGGGCGTCGCGATTTCTTTTTCTTTATTTGAAACTAATTCCTTATCCAAAGGCCCAAGCCAATTGGCAATATCATCAATCGCCATTTCAACCAAGTCAGCAATATTTCTATCGCGAATGGTTACCGAGAGCGCTTCCTGACGAAGGCGTTTTCCGTCACAGACCGGGCAGGGTTTTTCGACCATGAATTTTTCTATTTCTGTTCGAATGTAGTCGCTCTGCGTCTCATTATACCGACGCATCATGTGAGAAATTATCCCCTCAAACGTAGCCGAGTATTCGTGGCGCTCGCCGTCAGATTTACGGGTATAGGTAATGGTTAGTTTTTCATTTCCGGTTCCTTGCAAAAGAATTGTTTTTGCCGCTTCTGGCAATTCATCAATAGGCGCATCAAGCGAAAATGAATGTTTCCGAGCCACCGCATCTAAGACAGAGCGCAGCCAGGTATCTCCTTCACCGATATTGGGCCAGGGCATAATCCCTCCCTCAAGGATAGAAAGGTTCGGATTAAAAATTCGATTCGCTTCGATTTCTTTTTGAACTCCCAAACCATGACATTCAGGACAGGCTCCGTGCGGGCTGTTGAAAGAAAATGTTCTCGGTTCAAGGTCAGGCAAAGAAATGTTACATTGCGGACAGGCAAAATGCTCACTAAACAAATGATCCTCTGTCTCTTTTGGATTGTCAGGAAATTCTAGAGCATCATCAAGTACTTCGGCCACCACTAACGATCCAGATGTTAGTTTCAAAGCTTGCTCAACACTATCCGTAAGCCTTTTCCGAATTTCTTCTCCTTTCTTAGTTAAAAAATCAAGGTCGCCAATTTCTTTCGGAATAATGAGTCGATCAACCACAGCTTCAATAGTATGTCGATTAGTTTTGATCAACGAAATGTCCTCGTTAAGATCGTGAATCTTTCCATCGATCCTTGCTCGACTGAATCCTCGCCGTAAGAGTTCATCTAATAACGAGTTGTATTCGCCTTTTCTATCTTTAACGACAGGAGCCAAAATGAGCAATCTCCATCCCTTCTGCTTGGTAGCATTTTGCAAGGCCATCACTACTATTGCATCGACAATCTGTTGTGGGGTTTGAGTGCTAATTTCTCTTCCACATGATGGACAGTGGGGATGACCAACGCGAGCAAAAAGCAACCGGAGGTAGTCATAAATTTCCGTAACCGTTCCAACTGTAGAGCGTGGATTTTGCGAGGTTGATTTCTGATCAATGGCAATGGCCGGACTTAATCCATCAATCTTATCAACGTCAGGTTTATTCATTTGTCCCAAAAATTGTCGCGCATACGAAGAAAGACTCTCCACATACCTCCGCTGACCTTCAGCAAAAATCGTATCGAAAGCCAAAGATGATTTACCGCTCCCAGAGAGGCCGGTAAAAACAATCAGCTTGTTTTTGGGAATATCGACATCAACATTTTTTAAATTGTGTTCACGTGCGCCTCGCACTTTTATGGTGTCAATCATAGTTTTATAGAATGTAGGCCTGAAACCAGTTATCTATTATATCGAAGAATTGCCTGTCTTGTTAAGGGTAGACATGTGTACGGTGAATATCAGTGGTTAAACCCTTCTTCTTGGATCTCTTGAATTCGATCTCGAATATACGCTGCTTTTTCAAAATCCAGATCTTTAGCAGCCTTTTTCATCTCTTTTTCTAGTTTTTGAATAAGGTCATTGACCGTAGCCGCATCTTTAACCTCAATGATGTCGGTTAAATCCTTCTTGAACCGCTGTTTTTTCAAATTATCAGTTTCTTGGCGTTCGATGATCTTATCGCGAAACGGTTTTGAAATAGAGACGGGGGTGATATTATGAGCCTGATTATAATCATCTTGAATCTTTCTACGTCGGTTGATTTCGTCAATTGCTCTTTTCATGCTCCCGGTTTGAGTATCCGCATACATGATCACTTTACCGTCAACATGACGTGCCGCTCGTCCCATTGTCTGAACGAGCGATGTCTCTGAACGCAAAAAACCTTCTTTGTCGGCCTCTAAAATCGCCACGAGTGAAACCTCCGGAAGATCAAGTCCTTCACGAAGAAGATTGATTCCGACAACAACATCATAAACACCTCTTCGCAGATTGTCTAAAATATCACTTCTGTCGAGCGTTTCAACATCAGCATGCAAGTAGGTCACTTTGAGCCCCTGCTCTTGTAAAAATTCTGCTAAATCCTCGGCCATTTTTTTGGTTAACG
>JAGQKX010000007.1 GCA_020429905.1 candidate division WWE3 bacterium | reverse complement strand
TATTCTGGGGTCATTTGCCCATTTGTGGCTGCTTCCTGCTGTTCATCTCTTTTTGAAGCATTTTCAGAATTATCAATGATGCCTAAAACTGAATGAATTGCCATGGATGCCTTTTCCCATTCCTGCTCTTGAGCTTCTACCTGCGCTAGTGCCGATTCCAGAACTGATTTAACCATATCTAGCTCCACCCCTTTTTGGAGCATAGACAGGGCATTCCTCAATATTTCTCGAGTAGAGGGTTCTAAATCTTTTAATAATCGATCAATCTCGGCCTTTACACTATTAGTAACGTCTTCGTTTTCAATAGCTTTTACGGGATTCATCATTGGAATACCCTCCGGAACGCCTCGACGCATATTTTTTTCTTGCTCAGCGATGACTTCAGGTGACAAAACTTCAGATTTATTAATTGTTCTTAATCCCATAAATATATTATTTTTCTGCTTCCCATCCGCATTCTCCAATAAGCGGAACAAACATGAACCCTGGATAACTTTCTTGATTAAGTTGTGCGCCTTCTCTTGTTATTTTTAACAGTTCATGATTCCAACAAGACCCCTCCGGGATCACCAAGCGCCTACCATTAGTCAGTTGATTAGTTAATTGCGTCGGCACCTGTGGCGCACCTGCTGTAACGATAATACCGTCAAACGGTGCCTGATCCTGATATCCACACGTACCATCACCCTCCATGACGGTAACGTTTTCTAAAAATAAACGCTCAATATCTGTCCGAGCCTGCTTAGATAATTCAGGTATTCGTTCGATAGTATACACATGTTTGACTAGTTTTGATAATAATGCTGCCTGGTATCCAGAACCAGTACCGATTTCAAAAACAGTATCACCAGGCTGTGGATCAAGTAAGTCCATCATGAATGCAATCGTATAGGGCTGAGAAATGGTCTGTTCATAACCAATAGGAAGTGGACTATTCTGATACGAAAGCGCTTTCTGATCTTCTGGGACAAATTCGTGGCGCGGCACCGTAGCGAAGGCATTCAATATTCTTTCGTTTGTAATTCCCTCTTCTCGAAGTGTTTGAACCAAATGCTGGCGTTCCTGCATATAATCCATACGAATATCATACCAAATTAGTAAGCTTATCAAGCAATCCAAAATAAAACTATGGTATTGTAACTATAGGAGTGTCACTAAATTACACATGTCCTCATTACACGAAACGCAAAAACCCATTGTTTTCGCCGCGATGAGTAAACAAAACTTTTACCTTCGCGAACATATTATTAAATTTATTTTAGAACAGAATTACACCCCAACCTGTGCGTTTATGATGTTTTCCTATTTTCTGCTTGATACCGTAAAACGCGAAAGACTCATCGAAGCAAACAATGACCTTATTCGTTGTGCAGATGAACTATGGGTATTTGGTGATATCTCCGATGGAGTACAAAAAGAAATAAACTTAGCCAACAGCCTCAAACTACCAATCCGATACTATTCAGTTGAACAATTTCCGTATGGAATAGAAGAAGTAAACGAGGAAACCACCACATTTACGCAGGTGTTACATCTCTAAATTCTTCAGATAATCTTTAAACTCTTGTCCGAGATCTTCACGTTCTAAGGCAAATTCAACCATCGTTTTCATATATCGCAACGGATCACCTGTGGTCATCCATTTCCCTTCGATGTCGTGAACGAGAAAAGTACCGCCGTTTTCAGACGCTCGAGTAATTGCGTCAACCAGCCAAAGCTCTCCGTCTAAACCTGTATTTTTCTTTAATATTTCACTGACCGTCTTATTATTCAGGATGAATCGTCCGAACTCTGCCACCGTCGATGGCGCATCCTCAGGATCGGGTTTTTCAACAAGCGCCTCAAATTGATTGGTCCCTTCTTTAAATTTTACAATTCCATAACGATACGTCTCTTCTCGCGGGATCGTTTGGGCAGCAATTACTCCGTCACAATCATTATTTTCATAAACTTCTTTCAGCTGTTGAATACAGGGAGTTTTGGATAGCACCATATCATCACCGAATAAATAGGCAAAGGCTTCATCGTCATCAATTAATGGCGCCGCCGCAACTAAGGGTGAACCATTGCCATACGGGAGATGTCCCTTTTGCCTCACATAGACAAAGTTAGCCATCTGTGGGATATCTTTAATGATCTTTAATCTATTTTCTTTGCCATTCTGTTCCAAGGAATACTCAAGCTCGTAATTATTATCAAAATAATCTTCCATGATATGCTGCCCAGCTCTAGTAACTAGAATGATATCTGTAATTCCCGATTTCACACATTCCTCAACGAGATAATGAATAATCGGCTTGTCTATAATGGGGAGCATTTCTTTTGGTTGATTTTTGGTTGCGGGAAGAAAGCGAGTTCCATATCCTGCGGCCGCAATGACCGCCTTTGTAACTGGTCTTTTACCTTTCATAGTCAGATAAGTATACACCGTGCGAATATTCCGATGCAAATAGATACATGCTCAAATTACTTCTTTTTTGACTTTTTTATGACGCTAATTTCACCGTCTGTTTCAAGAAAAACTTTATCTACCCACCGGAGGTTTATATGTCCTTTTTCACGAAGTAGCGTTCGCAATTGCCGCTCAGTTAGATCAGATTTGCTTAAACCGTCAGCCACAATATTCCCATTATTAACCAAAAGCAGCTCTTTTCCTTCTAGAATATCTTCTGTTTTTTCACTGTGAATCATCAGGTATGAAAAAACTTTAACCAACGCTACAACAACCATAATCGCCGTCATAGAAACAAAAACCGGCACCGTGCGTTCAGGGTAAATCATTGTGTCGCCTACAGCGGACCCCAAAGCTACAATCAGCAAAATATCAAACCAAGTGAATTGAGAAACCTGTTTTTTACCCAATAATCTGAGTAAGAGAAATGTATACAGAAAGATGATCACCGTACGAATGACAGTGACAAGAATCTCTTCACTGGAAGGGACAAGCAAACCGGGTTCCATTTTTATAGCTTACAGGAGATATAAACTGGTGACAATAATAACTCTTCATTTTAAAGGCGTAATTGATACAATAATCATATGCACGTGGACAAAGAATCTCCGAGGGATAGTTTTTTGGATAATGTCGGAAAAATTGCCAAAAAAGTATTTGCCCTATCAATTTCAACGTATTTTTTCACTTTATTTGTAAATCAAGTGCTTGGTGGAGGCATTACTCCATATATCCATGAACTTTCCATCTTGGCCGTTATTCTTGTTAGTTTCACAATCATGCTACTGTTTCATAATCACCCCATAAGCAATAAACGAATGAGCAAATCTGATTGGGGTTTGATCTTTTTCTTACTCGTAATCGGCACTTTGTTCCAATTACTTAAGCGGTTTGATTTGGGATATGGAAACAGCATTATGGCATCGATTCTCCTTATTTTTAGTATCGGTTTGGTTTTTTACGTTTGGAGCGGTAAAGATCAAGGTGTTAATTTTGTATTGTTCGATCATGACAGACGGCTAAAATTTGCAACATACATCAAACACAGTGGAAAGGAATGGTTAACAAGTATATTAATTTGGCTTATCTTGTTTGGAGGGATTATTGTGGCTCACACGTTCCTGTGGCCATCAGACACAGATCAAAATGCCTATTCTATCAACAAACAAAAAGCCTTCGATGTTCTGGTTACCCCCACACCTGCTGATATAACTCAACCAACTTTTGAACCGACTCAAAGTGAAGAACCCACCGTTGCTCCAACCGACGAACCAACAACTGCTCCTACTGACGAACCAACCCCCACATCTGAGCCAACCACTGAACCAACTCCGGAGCCAACCCCCACTCCACTTCCCCCGGTCCAGCTAGATAGAGATCCAAATGATTATCAATTGTATGTTTTGAATGGAAGCGGTGTCCCAGGAGCTGCATCTGAAATCAAAAGCAAATTAGAAGAACGCGAGATTATCGTTGACTACGTTGGTGATGCCCCTCCATACAACTACGATCATGTTCAAATAAACTACCAGACTGGCTTCAAGGATGTAGCTGATGCGGCATACTCAGTGTTAAAACCTCTCTATGATACAGCCACAGTTGCCGAATTTGGCCCAGGTGATCGGTTTAGTCAATATAATGTCGTGATTGTTCACGGTGAATAAACGCTCTGAAAGAGCGTGAATGCGCACGGCTTGTATCCGCCCAAAGTTTGCATATACTGTTCCAATGCTTTTTTCTCAATCACCACGATAGAATCCATTTCGGCGTCTTTTCTATCCCTAAAAAGCATGTTTACTTCTGCTAAAGTTAATGAGAGGTGCGTATCCATCACACAGATTACATCACTAGTATTCGAAAGAACTACCCCAAGCAAGCACATCGATGTTATTTTTGATTTTGGAATATTTAATTCTTCATCAATCTCCTGATAATTTGCACCGAATAAATCTCTCCCAGAGTCTAGTTTTTCCGGCTGCACGATACCACCAATGAAATCTTGTGTCGTTTTTGTTAACGAACGACCATTTCGCTGGCCAAAAATATATTTATCATCGGTAGTCTTAATAAATCCTCCGATGCTCATGCCTTTTGGAAAATATGCTTCCCCTAATGGAATCAATTCTGAAACCATATCTTTCAAGGGTTTGCGTTTGCTAAAGCGTAGATTACTCACTTCAAGGTAGAGTTCATGATTGTCAATTCTATATGTGTCTAATCGGAAGGTATCAGCATCGAAGGCCAGTTTACCTGATTCTTTCGCCTTTTTCATAATGTCCTCCCATTCTTTTTCTAAACGTGATTCTATCAATGGATCAATTTTGCGGTTACTGACGGGAGAAAAAGAGATAATTATGTGGTCCTCGTTAAAAGGTCCTGTAAAAAGAATCCTTGGCAAGTTATTCATACGTCGAAAATAAAGAGACCGTCTCTATTTTGATTTTTTTAATTTTTCAGACCACAAGGCAAGTAGTGGGGCGGCAGTAAATGTAGATGAATAGGTACCCGCTATTGTACCTACTAGCAAGGCAAAAACGAACCAACGGATCGATTCTCCGCCAAGAAGTAATAACGCAGAAAGCATAAATATAATGGTCAACGAGTTGTTGATTGACCGGACAAGTGTTTCACCTACTGCCTTATTGATCAGCTCGATAAATGTTAACTTTGGATATTTTCGAATTGATTCCCTGATACGATCGTATACCACAATCGTGTCGTGTACAGAAAAAGACAAAATAGTTAGTACTGCCGTCACGAATAAGGAATCAACTTCGACACCCCAGAAGTGTCCAATTAAACTGAATACACCAAGTACAATAATACTATCGTGTAGCATAGCTAATACCGCACATACACCGTACATTTTTTCCTTGAATCTCCAGGCGATATAGGCCAAAATTAACAATGCCGCCAGTGAGACACCCGTGATCGTCTTTATCAAGAGTTCTCTGCCCAACGATGGGCCAACAGTTTCGAATCGTAATTCGGTAATGTCTGTGGTTATCTCGTCTTGATATTTTTGTTGAATTGTTTTCTTTTGATCAGGAGTTATGGTTGATGATCGAAGTTGTACTACTCCCTGGTCATTCAGCGTGCTACCTGAAATTTCAATTCCTTCGTTCTCAATGAGCGTGTCTATCTGGCCCTGGACTTCATTCCAATCTCCTTGGTCACGCGCAAGTTGTAATTCCCAGACTGTTCCTCCGATAAAATCGACAGAAGGTCGCAACCCCCAAAGAGCGAGAGAAATCACCCCTGGGATGATCACCACACCCGAAATTGCAAAGTATATCCATTTGTATTTCATGAAGTTAATCATTTTTTTTGATACGCTGTGTTCGATAAAACACGCGAATAAGTGTTCGGGTAACAATAATACCGCTAAATAATGAAATCGCAATTCCTAACCCGAGCGTCAATGCAAAACCTCGTACCATCCCGCTCGTGACTAAGAAATTCCAATTGAAAGGGTTAAACAAAATAAATACGGTGATCAGCGTAGCCACATTGGCGTCACGAATACTATCCCAAGCTCTTCCAAAACCGAGTTCCATAGCTTGGTGAAGTGGTTTACCAGCCCTTATTTCTTCTTTCATGCGTTCAAAAATAAGAATATTACTATCCACCGCCATACCAATAGAAAGAATAAATCCAGCGACACCCGATAACGTTAATGTGACGGGAATCAGTTTATAAAGCGCTAATGTAATCAAACCATAAATCATTAATGCCACTGAAGCAAGAATACCTAATCGTCCATAGTTAAGAATCATAAACAAAATGACTAATCCTAGACCAACCAATCCTGCTGTTAGGCTTTTATTTACAGACTGTTCTCCGAGCGTTGGTCCAATGGTTTCCTGTTGAACGACCTCTACGGGAACAGGCAAGGCACCAGCGTTAAGTTGTTTGACGAGTAGTTGCGCTTCTTCAACCGTAAATCCTCCGCTGATTATTGCCTGACCACCAGAAATCTTTTGACTCACTGTTGGGGCCGACAGAAGCAGTTCATCCAGATACATAGCCAATGGTTTATCTACATTTCTTTCGGTAATAGTCTCAAAAAGTGTCGCCCCTTCATCATTGAAGGTAAGACGAATAATTGGTTCATTTGCAACCGATGATTGTCCCTGTTGCGAAAATTCTAAATAGGCTCGTTTAAGATATTTCCCCGTTAGTTCAGTATCCTTGAATTGGTTATTAACAAACGCATCTTGCAAACTGGTAAACTCTCCGTCAACCTCTCTAAATTGTAATTGAGCTGTCTGACCGATAAGATCAATCGCTTGGTTAGTATCGGTTACCCCTGGAAGTTCAACAATAATCCGGTAATCATCACCGGATTTTGATGGATAAATGTTTGGTTCTGATACCCCCAAAAAGTTTACTCTGCGCTCAATAACTAACTGTGCTGACTCTAAGGCATCTTGTCGATCTTCATCAGCTACTCCAGACATGTCGGCTTTAAGGGTAGCCCGTACACCACCGGCCAAATCAAGACCTTTTACAATATCGAGACTGCGAACAAATTGAGACGAGCCCAGATTCCAATTAATTGAATATCCTCCAAACGAGAAATCAAGCGTTTTACCAAAGATACTAATATGAGGGTTAATCTCAGGAATTGAGATCAGTAGTGAGATAAATGTAATAACTGTTATTAACCAAAGCCAGAACCGATTGTGATGTTTCATATAAAATTAAACAAACCGCTGAGGGGCTTATTTCCGCTTTGTATTTTATGACTATGAGGCAAAAAGCGCAAAGGGGATTATTATATCCACAATTCCTCTTCTTTTCCTATCAAAACAACAAATGGCTGAGTTAAGATCTGTACGATGAACTGATCATGACGTTGTCTTCGAAATTTGAATTCTTCATTTCCCATAACGGTGTAGTTGATCTCGTGTTCGTATCGTTCCTCGGCTTTCTTCACAAGAGAATTAAGCAATTCTTCATTAACGTTGCCAACAACCATAAGATCGACTTCATGTGGCTTGGCCACGCGTCCAAGCAAAAGTTCGAGAGAGAGAATTGCATATTTAATATTCCCTAGCTCTACTTGCTGAGTAACGATATCTCCTCCGAGTCCACTTGATTTACCAAGCATTCTGATGAGTTCAGGGTAATATCTAAAATCTTGTTTAACTTGGTAATATTTTCGATTGGCTCGATTTTCAGTTCTGAGCAAACCAATCTTATGGAGACGTTTTAATTCACGGCGGACGGCATTGATCTCTTCATCAACTTTTCGAACGATTTCTCTGACATAAAAACGAGTATCTGGATTAAGAACAAACAACTCCAAGATTTTCAAACGCACCCTAGATGTAAATAAAAATTGTAAGGCTTCATCAAATTCCATAAATTAGTAGGTAATCACGCTTTCTGTTGGGACGGCCTGAATCCAGCTTAAACCTCTATTAAATTCCATCTCGTCACCGTTTTCATCGTAGTAGATGGTACGAGCATCAAGGGCAGTTTTTTTCCATGTTCCATCAATAATTTTACCATCTCTAAAGATGAGAGCACGGCCTTCTCCAACCGTGTCATACAGAACATGACCATATTGATCGTTCGCAGATGAGAACCCGGTTAACTGCATGATGACGTTTTTGGGAGAAACATCGTCTCCTGTCTTGGCGTCCATTTGCCTAACCCCGCCAACTTCATAAAAATATCTGTTACCCACAGGATCAAAGACCCAGACTACGCTATACGCATTTCTTCCCCAAGAGCCCCACTCTAGACTGATTGTCTGCTCTGATGGTCGCTCATCCTGAGGTGCTTCATCTTTGAATAACCAAGGACGAAGTTTTGTCGATCTCGCCCATCCGTTTTTATCTTGAACATCTTTCATTCTGTCCGTCGATGTGAACGCGTTATGCGGTGCAAGTACCCCTGGCTTTCTGAGCCACGCACCAGAAACATTCATATATGTTTTAACTCCAGTACTAAATATTCGAGGCAGCGCAACAGCACGCGGATTATCACTAATTGCCCCTCCAATATGCATGTAGGTAGCATCAAGTTCTTCTAACCAATCAAGATAATAACTTCGGGATGAACGCACGGGCATAATTTCTTCGGCATCATGGTGCAAAAATACAGCCATGTACCGAGTTATTCCCCCTTCTACTACCGCCTCATAGACAAGATCTGCTCTCGACAATCCACTCACTGGACGCACAGTAGTAGAGTTTTCAATCATTACCGCCATAGGCAAATAGCTCATAATCCGGTCATACTCAGCCTGAGTAACTAACGCTCCATCTAGTGGTAGTTCTTGGTTTTCTGGCGGTTCTGGAGACTCAACATCAACAGAATTTTTATCATCTGTATTCGCATTAATTGGAATTGCGACTGGTTGCCTTGATTGCACAAAGGCATAAATCCCACCTACCGAAACTAAAAGGAAAACACCTAATGTAATGACCACCACAATTTGTTTCTTTTTGCCCAGTGTAATCCATTTTCCTTTTATTTTCTGAATAATATTTTGAATCTTATATTTCATTATTGAAAGCCGTATCTACTGGGTAGACATCGCTTGGTTGATTGCCTCCTGCTCTTCTTCAGATAAAGAATATTCTTCGCATTTACCTTTAATTACTTTTTTGGCATACATGCGCGTTCTGTCTCTCCCATGTAATGATGATAAAACAATCCCAGTATTTGTGCCATCTAATAACGCAAGCACAAAACTTTGATCACTTCCCGTATCTTCAAAAGGGCTGAACCGTACTAACCCAATCCGTTGAACTGTGGAAACATTAGCATTGGTGGCTGAAGAAATAATATCTTCAACATTTGCGAGGTCGACTTGCATAGCACCAACCTTATCCATTTGTTCTAGTACTATTTTTCTAAGAGAACGGGCACTATCATCACCAATTAAACGCCTATTTATCTTCATCTGTCTCCACAAAGCGAGCGTTAGCAATAATACCCAAAAAATAAGCGCCGCAACGACCAACAATATCCACAAAACCGTCCCAGAAGTTTCCATCATTAACTTGTTTAAAAACGGAGAAATTGTGTCCATATCGAGTAATTATTTTATACAACGGTAAATGACCGATGGTCAACCAGTTACACGAATAGTGATATGTTACAATGCTGTCATGGATGAGATTAAATATCTAAAAGCCGATGTTAAAAAAACGCTTCTAACGACCAGCATTACCACCTTAGCCCTCATTGCAGCCTATATCTGGTTCGTCATGTATTAACATTAAACATTAGTTAAACCTTCAACTCCAACGAGATTTGCCACCGCTACATAGCGATTAGATCCAAAACCTGGCGGAATACATGTCATTAATGTGAGAAGCCGTTCCTCTTTCGGTTGATTTAGAATGAATACATCTTTGGGCGATAACACAGCAGTGTAATTTACCCTGTATCGGTATTTTGCATTCGATGTTTTTACCTCGACAATGGCACCGTTTTTAATGCGGGGTAAATTTGTGAAAATAGATTCATAATCGCTTCCCGCCAAAATAGGAATTTTGCTATGTCCAAAGAAAAATGTATTGCCCTTTTGACCCGGGTACGCAGTGTTAGCGAAATGGGCCACTGCTCGTCTGAGCACCGTTTGATAAATTCCTTCATTCGTACCGTCAACATCGATCTGAACCGCTGCGTTATGAATATTGAGTTCAGGAATTGAGAGCGTTACTTCAGACGGTTTATCTGCTGAAGCAGAAAGTACGGATGGGCCCGAAGATGAATCATTACCATTATTGCCAAATGGGTAGAGCACACCTCCGATAATTATTCCTGATTGACCGTCGTTGATATGCGAATACACACCGTATCGCTCAGACAAACTAAGATATGTTTCGCGATCAAATGCGGACGCCAATGTGTCTTTATCATTGACAATGAGACGAGGCATGATGAAATAAAACCAGCCAAGATATATAAACATTGCTCCGGAGATCAAAAGTAAAACCACTCCTGATGTCCGTTTGGCGATATTTGGTATGGGTATGTTCCTCATAAGATTATGTTATCCTGTATATTACAATAGATAAATACTAAAAATTGAGTACAATATTAGTATATGCTAAAGAAATTTTTTTGCATCCCAGTTATTTTAATCGGTTTCTTTTTCTTAATGGCTGTTGATTCACACGCCCAAGCTGCGTCGTTAACGATTGATCCATCAACACAAACCGTAGCGGTTGATAGTATTTTTACGGTAGAAATACGAGTAAACACTGACGGTACAAATGTTAATACTGTCGCTGCGAATTTGTCATTTAACAGCGCTGATGTCACTCCCCAAACCATTGATCAATCAGGAAGTTTTGTTTCCATTTGGTTTGAAAACTCCATTGGCTCTGATGAAGTGAGGATGACAGGTAGTGTACCGAGCCCGGGTGTCTCGGGTGACAATTTACTTTTTGCCCGAGTAACTTTTCTGGCAAATGCCGCCAACACAACTCAGATTGCCTTCAATGACGATAGTGCTATTTTTAGAGACAGTGATAATGTCGATATTTTGACGAGTTCGGTAGGAAGCGTCGTCACCATAACCACAGAAGCGGTTACGCCCACCCCTACCGGGCAAGGTACAACTCCTGCGCCAACCTCAGCAACAACAATCACCCCAGGCACTTCACCAACTCCTGGAAGCGGCACGGGTTCCCCCACCCCATCTGATCTTCCAGATGCAGGAATAGTTGCCCCAACAGTCATCTTTTTGGGCTTTGGAATACTGCTCTTAATCGTTGCAATCATATTACTCGTGTAATAGTATGAAAGAAATAGCACTCTATACGTGGATAGATGTATTGGCAAGTGATATTGTGTTCACTGCCCCCAAGCGATTATAGCTGCGACACATTATGCGATCTCTAAAAAATTTATTAGTTAGACATTTCAACATTATCCTCATGATACTTGGTCTTTTAGTAGGACTTGTCTTCGGTCTGATCCTCATTAGTCAAAGAAGAGATACTGGGCCGGAACCAACCCCAACCCCTACCCCAACGGTACAAGCAACTCCCACCCCAACAACTGTAGTCCCAACGCCAACTACCGCCGAGACAACACCAGAACCAACTCCAACCGTTGTCGTTCCTACCGTAACGCCGACAACCGCTCCCACACCCGAACCAACTGCGGTTGCAACGCCGACCCCATCGACAGAAACTACGCCAAGCCCTACTGCTGAACCAACTGTAACTACGGAAGTGACACCATCTCCTACGGCTACTCCAACGCCGTTATCTGATGAGTTACCTGATACAGCTGGAGGCGGATGGAAACTATTAATCACCATGTCTATCGTGTTAACAGCAGCCGGAGCGCTATTGATTATCCTCTAGATTTGAAGTAATCATCCAACATGACCTAACTCCAACCTACACTGCGTAGCATTGGCTTGTGAAAACATTCTCTTATTACATGTTATTTTTTAGTTGGAGATACAGAGGTAGCCTATTAAAAAGAAAAAGCAAGCTGCACAAGATGAGAGAGATGAAGACAGTTAGAGCTCTAGTTCCTTACCTACACGGTTTTCTGAACGAGATTCAAATTCATCTACGTTAACTGTAGACAAGTTAGGATCTAATGGGGTTAACCATTCCTCACTTACGGTCGGTGCTGAGATTGATTCAGTATTTACAAACATGGTCACCCCTACCCGACTTCCAATTGAAAGAAGCGCAATGATGATCGCTATTATTGATGGTTTTGACATATTTTCATTATCATTAATTTTCTGAAGGATCAGAAATTAACGAAACTTCCTCTGTATAATAATACCCTTTTCCTGTAATTGTATATGTTAATGTCGGATTTTCTTCAAGATCCTCAGAAGCTTGAGCAATTGAAACTTCTTTAAGTTGAACCAGTCGGGGCATTTCTTCTAAACTATTTATAAAAAAAACAATTTGGCCATATTTGCCTTTGCCTACAATCGTGAATTCAACAATACTACTATCTCCTGCTTTATACGTGAGTTGATCAACAGACAACCCTTGTTCTTCAGCTACAAGTTGTGCCTGATTCAACAAATCAAATTGCTTAGGTTCAAGCGGTAAGGCAGCAGTAAAGAGTGGAACTGAAGATTTAAATTCATCAACCGCCGTCTCGGCGCTCGCGAGATTTGTCACTTTTTCTGAGAGCTTGCCTGCCAAAGCTTCAACTTCCTGCTTATCTGCACGCAGTGCCAAAATATCCACAACTGTCGGCCGGATCACAATTGCCAAAACAACAAGGAGTATAACAACATTAGCTATCAGTTCAATAATTCTAAGAGCCTTTTGATTTTTCTTTAATTCATTAATGTCTTTAGCAAATGGCATTTCCATATATTCTAAGAACCTAAGATGCTTTAAGTTCTAAATCTAACGTGAAATCAACCAGATCG
>JAGQKX010000079.1 GCA_020429905.1 candidate division WWE3 bacterium | reverse complement strand
AATTAATGTTAGTTGACTTTCAGACGAGTTTTGTTCAGGTCAATTAAACTTTGGCCATATAACTCCTGATGATTGACGGGCTTGCAACTATAATATATAGTTACAAACGAACCCTATATTGGTAGTGTTTTACTATAAAGCATTTACTTTATGGGGCCGTAGCTCAGCTGGTTAGAGCGTCGCCCTGTCACGGCGAAGGTCGCGGGTTCGAGTCCCGTCGGTCCCGCCATTGCACTTTATTGGTCAATAGGCTTTAGTCATTTTCTATATGAAGATGTTTAAGGTGTATTGACCAAATACTTCTCAAACTGCCCACAACTAATAATCCAACTTTAAGGGAGGTGAATAATTAGCTTACAACCATGAATGACAATCAAACTACTAACAACGCTTCAGATATGAATGAGCGTCAATCTCAATTAGCTACTGTGCTTATTGGGGTTCTCATCGTCGTAGCTGGATTTCTCATCTACACTGTTTTCAGCAATCAAAATTCTCTCGAAACAATTAATGACGTTGACTTAGCTAACGATACAACTGAACAGACAGATTCAACCATGGAGCAAGCTGACGAAAGCGACACGACACCGAATGAACCGGAGGGGGGCACAACATATAAAGTTCAAGCTGGTGACACTTTGTGGAGCATCGCACAGAAAGCATACGGAGACGGATACAAATGGAGAGAAATTGCTGATGCAAATGGTATCTCTATCGATAATACAAGCTTAGACGTAGATCAAGAACTTAGTCTTCCAGCATTAGGTGGGCCAAGCGAAACGACAACGGATACTAATGATGATGCAGCAATGACTGATGACGAATCTACAGATACTACTGATGAGCAAGCTAACGAAGATCAGAACAACCAAGATGAGTCAGACGAAACTCAATCTACTGAAGATTCTGAAATGACTGCAGGCGAATCAGACCAGATGGGTCTTCCTGCAACCTATACCATTCAACACGGTGATACTCTGTGGAGTATTGCTCAAAAGTTTTATGGTAATGGGGATATGTGGCATAAGATTTTTGACTATCAGGGAAATAATCTTAGCTACTACACCAGCATAACATCCGGACAGCGCTATCCGATAATCCATGCTGGTAACGTTATCACGATTCCCGCTCTATAATTCCTGATGGTGATCTCGGATAGGTACGTACCGATCACTTTATGGAAACGGAATCAACTATCGATTGGACTAGTCCAGAAGATAGTAGACGATAATTCTGTTGTGTATAATGTATGTGCAGCGGGGGTAGTTCAGTGGAAGAACGTCTGCTTCCCAAGCAGAAGGTCGCGGGTTCGATCCCCGTTCCCCGCTCCATACAGACTCGGCTTAGAAATAGGATTTAAGTATCTTCACTACGTATTGTTTCGCGGATTTTCATCAGTAGTTTCCCCATTCGATTTTCACCGTGGCCTTGCACCATTCCCCAGTAAGTGTCGTTTGGAGAGTCTTCAATAAGTGTTTGGGAACCAGTTGAGATAAGTAATTCTCTTATATGAGGATGTTGTCCGATTTTTGCAATAACTGCTTTGCTCATAACTTCATCACGGTGAGCTAACCAATATTCGTCATTGTAGTCAGGTACCTCCCAACCAATTTTTTTTGCTTCATCCGGATTTTCAGCTGACCTAATTTTTTCTTTCCACTCGGGGATATTCGTTTTTTGAGCTTGAAAATAATGTTCTACCGTGGACCATATCGTTCCATCCAATAGAATTGGAGCGGGATAATAGTTGGCAAACTCGAAATATTCTTTTGACTCATCATAGAAAGCAATAACGTCTTTCATATACAGCAGAAGTTATTCGTGGCGGAGTGCTTCGATAGGATCTTTATTTGCAGCCCTGACAGCCGGCCAAATACCAAAGATGACACCAATCACCGTTGATATACCAACTGCAATCATGAATGTCTCCAATGTAATGTCTGGCTTTAGTGGAGTTTGAGACGCCACGATAACTCCCGTCAACACAGAGATACCCAATCCAACAATTCCACCAAAAAACGTAATGACAATCGCTTCAATAAGAAATTGAAACATAATCGCAAATTTAGTTGCACCTACAGCTTTTCTCAATCCAATTTCCTTTGTCCGTTCAGTAACAGTAACCAACATAATGTTCATGATCCCAATTCCACCGACGATCAATGATATCGCGGCAATGGCTGACACCAATGCTGTTGATAAATTCAGAAATTGGTTAAATAAATCCAATAAATCATCCTGCGTGAGTACGCTAAAATCTTCCTCTCCTTCATGGTTATCTAACATCGTTTTTTTGATACGATCTTTCACCGCATCTACATCCGCTGTGTCAGAGGCTTTTATCACAATCCTGTTAATAGAAATTTCTCCCCCGTTCAAGTCTTTTGCGGTATCAAATGGAACGGCAATAATGTTATCAAACTCCGAACCAAAAATACTCGTAGATTTTGACCCTGCAAAGGTTCCTACAATTTCTAATTCTCGCTCTGATTCACGGTTAGAAAATGTTACTTTTTCCCCTACAGGATCGGAGTCTTCACCAAATAATTTCTCTTTCGGTTCGACCCCTAAGGCAATCACGTCTCCTGTTTTTTCGGAAAACATCTGACCATGTTCAAGCTCGAGTACCTCAAATGCATTAACTAATGTTGGATATGCGGCAAAAATAGCGCCGGTTGTTTGATTTTCATCTTTGGATATATTTCCCACGACGAGCCCAATGGGAGTTACTGCATCAACATCAGATAAACCTTCGATATCTTCAACGTCTTGAATCGTTAATATATCGTCAGAAACAAAATTCGCTGGATTGACTTGCCCCCCTGAAGAATCATCGATACTACCAGCTACAACGACAATGACATTTGTTCCGAACCCCTGAATAAGAGAGCTTACATCATTTTTCAAACCCTGCCCGAGAGAAACGAGTATTGTGACCGAAGATACTCCAATAACCACTCCCAGCACTGTCAAAACACTTCTGACTTTATGATTCCAAATTGATTGTAACGCAGTTTTTGTGTATGTAATCATAGTTACACTGATGCAGCGACAATTTTAAGTAACTTTTGCCACCATGGTTCAGTATTGGCTTTTGAATGAACATATTCGCCTGGTTCAACAATCTTTCCATCCAATAGATGTACTGAACGACTGCAAGAGTCGGCAACGAATTGATCGTGCGTAATAATGATGATCGTTTTACCTTCTTCATTTAACGAATGTAGCAGATCCAATACTTCTTGCCCCGTTTGGGTATCAAGATTACCGGTGGGCTCGTCAGCTAAGATGATTTCGGGATTATTGATAAGGGCCCGAGCAATTGCTACCCGCTGTTTTTCGCCACCTGATAATTCGGTCGGTTTATGATCGGCCCTGTTTTCTAATCCAACAAGCCGCAACAACTCTTGTGCTCTGTCTTTCGCTTCACCCCGAGATACATCAGAATAGGTTGTCGGCATCATCACGTTTTGTAATGAATTCATGTGGGAAAGAAGATTAAAACTCTGAAATACAAAACCAATCTTTTCTGAGCGTAACCGCGCCAATTTTCGATCAGACATACTCAAATTTATATCCTCACCTTTTATTTGGAGTCTTCCTGTCGTCGGTCTATCAAGGAGCCCAATGATATTCATCAAAGTTGATTTCCCTGATCCTGATGGACCCATGATCGCCACCATTTCTTCTTCCTCGATATCTAATGATACGTCTTGAATCGCGGCTACCTGAACAGTGCCTGCAGAATATATTTTTGTCACATGATCTAATCGTAATTGCGTCATAGATCTATACTAACAGATGGATTTGAGTTGGGTAAATAACAGTTTTTGAAACGACTTTTACTGAGAAGGTGTTGGTTGATTTTGACCTTGTTGTGGCTGTGCTGGTTTTTG
>JAGQKX010000078.1 GCA_020429905.1 candidate division WWE3 bacterium | reverse complement strand
CATGAACAAACGGACGTCATGTCCGAGTTTTTTAAGCGCAATAGATAAATAGCCCAGTACGCGGGCATATCCGCCAACAGTAGCGAACGGAGAGACTTCTGCACCAACAATGAGGATTTTAAGCTTGTTATGTTGATATTTTGGATGAGGAGCTAAAATATCTTCTATTTGTCCAATAATGGGTTTTGCCATCGTGGTTTATTATACCACTTTTCTTGATGATTTCAGCGTCTCCCACGCCACAAGGACCGGAAAAAAAGGAAAAGCGGCCAATATTCTCCCAACACGCGAGGGCTGGGTCAAAAATCTCCAAAACCATTCTAATCCAGACTTTTGGACAAACTTTGGGGCACGTTTTAGCTTACCTGACAATAGATCAAAGGTAGCACCAACACACATAACCACCGAAACCCGTAATTCATTTAAATGAGTGTGCGCCCATGTTTCTTGAAACGGTGGCCCAAATGCCACCAACAGGATATCCGGTTTGTACGCATTAATCCTGGTGACCGCAGCTTCAAGTTCGCGTTGCCCCACGTCAGAGCGCACGTTTGTCGAGCCTACGTCCATTTCAAACTGTAATTTAGGGTATTCGTTCTGCAGTCTTGCCCGTAAAGAGGCCTGAGCGTCTGACCATCCTCCCAGGAAATATATTTTCAACGCACTTTCTTGCGCTTTTGAGAAAAGACTCTCTACCAGATCAACTCCTGTTACCCGCTCAAACGCACCTTTTTTTTCTAGATTTCTGGTAATAATAGCCGCCCCTATTTTTAAACCTCGTGACAAAATCTCAAAACCTCGAATAAAGAAGTTAGGATGATATTGGTAATCAGAAAATTTAGCTGCGGCCAAAACGCCGATACCATCGGCTAATGATAAATCACTCTTCAGTAGCGCTTGCTTGAACTCACTGTTACGTTCAGCCCACAACCAAAATGAGGCATAGGGAGTGACTACCAATTTGGGCTTACGCTTATCTTGAGCAAATTGAAGAATGTGGTCCAAGGCATTGTTTTGAGTTGTAATATCAATTGGTATATCAAGTATTTTCGTTCTCTGGATTTCCATCTATGAATACAATATTACGCCTGTGAAATATTGCGTTTGAATTTATCTAAATTTTCTAATGCTATGCCGGCTCCCTTGGCAACGCAAAGCAATGCATCTTCTGCCACATGGGCTGGAACCCCAATCTCTTGACTGATGAGAGAGTCTAAATTGCGCAATAAACTGGTTCCGCCCGACATAACGATACCTTTATCTACAATATCGGAAGCCAACTCAGGAGGGGTTTCTTCCAGAACGGCTTTGATAGCGTTGATCAGTTGTCGAAGATGAAATGACACTGCCTGGGTAACTTCTCCTGAAGTTATGCTGATTGTTTTGGGCAAACCATCAACGGCATCTCGACCTTTAACTTCCATGGATAGGGTTTTTTCTAATGGTAGTGCTGAACCAATTTTTATTTTGATCTCCTCGGCCATTCGTTCACCAATGATAAGGTTATGTTGTTTTCGAACATAACTTGAGATGGCCTCATCAAGACGATTTCCGCCGACTTTTTCTGTGTTATGAACCACAATTCCTCCCAAAGAGATAACGGCAATATCTGCTGTTCCACCACCAATATCGACAATCATATTCCCGTGTGGCTCGGCAATAGGAAGCCCGGCACCAATCGCAGCTGCCAACGATTCATCGATAAGGTACGCCGTTTTGGCACCTGCTGCCAACGTTGCATCCATTACAGCACGACGTTCAACACTGGTTACGCCAGCAGGAGCACAGACCATCACGTCCGGTTTAAAGACACGAAATCGTCCCATTACTTTATTGATGAAATATCGGAGCATCGCCTCAGTAATAACATAATCTGCGATAACCCCATCTTTCATCGGACGGCTCGCCACAATATTTCCTGGAGTGCGACCCAGCATCTCTTTTGCCTCCGTTCCAACGGCGACAACTTTATTGTCATCAGTAGTAATCGCGACAACAGTCGGTTCATTGAGAACAATCCCCTCCCCCATGACATAAACGAGAGAGTTTGCTGTACCGAGATCTATTCCAATTCTTTTACTAAATTGAGCCATACGTAATGATTTTTATGCGATAACGGATTTTCACTGATATCACAAATATGATTCTTCGTCGTTTTCCTGGAGTCAATTATATACAGATACTTGGATTTATGCTTGATTAGAGCATATGAATCCTGATATCATCTATACGCAATGACAAGATACAAAGCAGTGATCACTGTCCTTCTAACACTCATTCTCTTACTAACAGCCTCAACTGCCGTCATGTTTTTCGCTCGAGGCTACCAATTTGATGTAAATGACCGTAATTTGAAACAAACGGGAATTCTTTCTTTGAATTCAACGCCAACGGGTGCACTGATTTATATTAACGATGTACCACAAGATGTTACTGACAATTCTATCACTGGCTTGAAAGAGGCAACATACACGGTCAGACTAGAAAAATCTGGCTACCACACGTGGACGAAAGACGTTCAGATCGTTTCCGGTGAAGTAAATCAAGTGCATGCATTATTGATCTCATCTTTCCCAGAGATCAAACCACTCACCATCACGGGAGCTCAATCCCCTACCATGAGCCCTGATAGACAGAGAATGATCTACAGCGTTAATACTGAAAACGCCCAAAATCAAGATGGAGAGCAACAGAAAGGGTTGTGGGTTCTGGACCTTGCAGGACGTCCGTTCAACATCCTCAACCGACCAAATCTTCTAATTGCCGATACGGACCGATTTAAATATAGCCAAGGTAACCTTACGTGGAGTGCTGATTCTCAATCCGTGCTCATCAAGATAGACGACGTGACATATTTCCTTATAGATATCCAAAGCAAAGACACCACCCAATTAGTGGCCAAAGATGTTAACGAACTATTAGCAAAATGGGATGATGAGCAGAAACAAAACGACGAACTATTGCGCGAACGATTTAGTACTGAGGTTCAAGCATTACTTCCCAGCACAAGTTCAGTTATTTCATGGTCTCCAGATCAAACAAAAATTCTTTTCAGCGAAGAGAACGACCAGAAGATTGTCTATAAGATCATTGATCTTAATCCAAAAGAATATACAGATTTAGCAAAGTCGGCTGATGGTGTCAAAACCTATACGGTTCATGAAAAAGAAAAGGATAACGCTGGTTACATCACCTGGTATCCAGACAGTAAGCACGTTCTTGTATTCGAACCAACGTCAGCTGATGACACGGGCCAAGTGAGTATTATGGAAATTGAAGGAACAAACAAGATCAGTATTTATTCTGGAAAAGTGTTAGGTGGGTTGGTTTATCCTCATCCAGACGGAAGCCGCGTCATTATTCAGACCAATTTCACCGACGACTCATCTCAATCTAACTTATATTCCGTAAGTGTTTATTAAATATCATCCCAACCATTCGTTCGGGCCGAGCTGCTATTACTGCTATTCTGATCACCTTTGAGGTGTGCTTCCGAAACGATAATTTGTTGAACTTTTCTCGGGTGAGGAACTTTTTCTAGTATCAATCGCGCGTCTTGCGAACTGACCTGAACTGTTACATCACCGAACCCATACAGCGCTGGCTGCATACCGGTTACCTCAGATTTAACATCTTGAATCATCTTTAGAGCTGTTTCCCTATCATCATGTTTAAACAAACCATAGCGCGTGAGAATAATGACCCGTTTGGTCGTGACAAGATATACTGTTTTATTCCAAAGAAACAACTTCCAGAGAAATAAGAGTGAACCAAAGACCACCGATAAGATAGCTAATCCTGCAGCTCCGCGATTAACGAAATAATAGATGCCCTGATCACCTTTTAATGTTGAAACCATAAAGATAACAAAAGCCAGAACGAACGGAATAAACGTTGCAATGATTACCGGATCTCGAAATACAAACCAATGTTGTC
>JAGQKX010000077.1 GCA_020429905.1 candidate division WWE3 bacterium | reverse complement strand
AAAACTTGATTCAAAAATACTGTGTATTCCAGCAAAAATACTTTTTCAAAAGGGAAAATGGGACGGTCTTAAGCGCGATGATCTTGATCACTATTATCAGTTACTCTTGAGCCATTCAGAATTTCGAATTCGTGAAGAGCTGGAACATGATCCGCAATTTAAACAAATTATTCCGCAAGTAGTGTTCAAACATCAAGATTCTTATTTTCTTCATCGGCAGGTAGCTGCTAATGAGACAAGGCTTAATAGTCTCTGTCCATTGCCGATTGGAGGCCATGTAGAAGAATTTGACCAAAAAATCGTAGGTCAAGACATTATTCAGGCTGCCTTGGATAGAGAGGTTGATGAAGAAGTATTCCTTGAAACTGAAGTTACTAAGCGAACTTTTTTAGGAATTATTTATTTGGAAGATGAAAACCCCGTAAACCATGTTCACGTGGGAATTGCGTATATCTTTGAAGTTAAAAACCCGAACATTCGCATTAAGGAAGAAGGCTTAGAAGATGTCGGTTGGGTCTCGGCGAATTATTTGAACGAAAACATCGACTCACTCACCTATTGGTCTAAAGTCATTCTTAAAGAACACATAAATAACTCGTTTACCGTTGCACCCAATCAATAGAATCGTTACAATTTTGAGAGTATGAATCGAATTGTATTGGCACTTATACCCGCTGCGCTTATTTTTTCTCATCTATTGGGATTTTTGGCGAATATCAAAGATAAACAAGATATTGAACAGCTGCGTTCTTTTGCCGCTGGATTCTCGGTAGGGTATGTATTCCTTATTTTGATCCCGGATGTATATAGTTTTCCAGAGATACCATTACTGCCCCCCACGGCGCTCACCCTGCTTGGGTTCATATTTTTTCACTTAAGCCATAAATTTGTTTTTCAAATACGTGACGTTGAGGCCCACAAAATAGCGCTCCTAGATGAAATCCATTTACTTACCGCTGGTCTATATAATTTTTTGATCAGTTTTACTCTTGTCGAATTAATGAAAATTAAACCGCTTGAAGCTTTTATCGTGGCTGTAATTCTGACCTTACATACCATCTTGGTCGATATTACCCATGCTGAGACATCCAGACGTATTCCTAACTATCTGAAGGTGGCCATTATTTTTATGGCTACCTTGATGGGTGGTGCGTTTGCCATATTTGAGCTCTTAAATAGTGTGACGACTACAATTCTATTTTCTCTCACCGCCGGAGCCATCATTTATATCTCAATTCGTGAGGAAATCCCGAATGATACCAAAGGTAACCCTGCACTCTTTTTACTCGGCGCAGGTATCATTTTAGCAATTGTCGTTATACTGCTGTAACAAATACTTTCTGATAACCAAGCTTTCCACCCAATTTATTCAAATACCAGTAACATACTTTACCGTGCTAATGTTGAAAAAGAAATGGTAAATGGAGAGAAGAATCCTAACGTTTTAATCGAGCCTCTTTAGTGAGAAATATTCCACCGGAAAGTAATACTAGAGCACCGAGCAGGAAAATGTATGTGGGTCGAGCGATTCCGCTGTCAGGAAGAATACTTGGGGTAGGTGTACCCGTTGTCACTGTCGCACCAGTTGTAGGCGTCGGGGTAACACTGTCGTTAACTCCAATGACAAAAGGCGAAAAGTCTTCAACAATCCCACATATTCTGTTATTTAGAGAATCTACCGTTGAAGTTACATCCGTCCATCCTGAATCATAATGCCACAGCTGTAGTGCTGATTCTTCAAGACTCGTTTCAGTGACCTCGTCTTCATCGTAAGGCAAACACAGCGTTATATAATCACACGCTAAACCTCCACTCGTGGAAACATCAAAATTTGTCGGTAAAATGGTAAACCCACTCGTCAGCTGTCCGGGTGGCGAGCTAAGGACCTGAATACTCAGCGTACCTCCACTGGTCACATTTTCACAACGTACATACGCATCCCCCGCAATGGTTGTAACAGTCGCCTCGGTTGGGGTACTCGTGTTCTGGGTAAAAGTTACCGTTGCCGGGTTAGAAATTGATGCCCCGGGTGTTGAGGTGGGTGTCGGAGTAGAAGTCGGGGGTAGTGAGTCACGGTCATAGACAAAAACGTCCCCAACACCATTTGTATCACCACTAACCAAATTATCTGCATACGAGTAGAAGCCAATATATCTACCATCATTACTGATGGAGGGGTAGTAACTGGCATTATTCGCTTCATTTCCGAGAGAATCAGTGCTGACTCTAACCGTATAACCTGTCTGACGATCATGTACAAAAACATCCACGATTCCATTTTCATCGTCAGTGACTAAATTAGAGGCACGGGATTTGAAGGCCACATATTGTCCGTTAGCGCTGATGCGGCTGTTGGGATTATCGGTTGTATCACCACTAATATGATCTCCTTCAACCCCAGCCGTAGAAACGCTTACGCGTTGAGTGACATTAAGATACGTGTCCCGAACAAAGATGTCTCGATACGAATTGCTGTCATCATCAATAAGATTAGTGGCTTCAGATTCAAACGCAATGTACCTACCAACATCGTCAATGGATTGATGTGTACTCAATCCATCTGCTTCAGTTCCATCGGTATGAACACTGATACGCGTGGTTGTATCCGTGTTCAAATCTCTAAGAAACACGTCACTGACTCCGTTCGTATCACCAGCTACTAGGTTTGTGGCTACCGATGAATACGTCACAAACTGGCCGTCTCCGCTAATAGCCGCATAAATACTGTGGCCATCAGATTCTGTATCTGAAGAATCTACGCTAACCCTCGTGGTGGCACCAGTGTTTCGATCATGAAGGAATATATCAATAGCACTGTTAGTATCGCCGGCAATTAAATTGGTAGCTCGAGACTCAAAAACTACGTATCGCCCATCATCACTGATTGATGGATACAATGAATGGTTATTTGCCTGCGTCCCTACGGAATCAACACTCACTCGTTCAGTAGTGCCTGACTGCAGGTCATGTACAAATACATCGACAACTCCATTTGTATCGCTCGCGACAAGATTTGATGCCGCTGAATGAAAGGCTATGTATCTGCCGTCAGCACTAATAGAGGGTGCATCACTGGCTCCGTTAGCCTGACTGCCACTTGAATCAACGCTAACGCGTGTAACGTTGTCAGTAGTGGCATCAAAGACAAAAATATCGCTATACACGTTGGTGTCATCAGCGACCAAATTATTCGAAAGCGAGGCGAAGGCAATATTACTCCCATCACTATCGATGGCGTTTCTGGTAGAAGCATTATTTCCCTGAGTACCAGAATCGTCTACACTGACACGCGTAATAATTTCGGTAAATTGCGACCAGACTTCTGAAGGCGGATACATACTCAAAACAATAACGAGAACAAGCACACTCATTGCCGTGAGCGCCGTTGAAGAAATTAATTGAAATACAGTACGTTTATTCATGAGTTTAACTGTAAAAGTCGTATAGTTACAGAATACACGTGTAGATAGGGAGCGTCAATAATTGAGCTATGTCGCTTTGAGGTATTTTTGCCTTTTATTCTCAGGGAATTTTTCTATTGCATAACGAAGCATGGTTCTGGGCATCGTCGAGGCATATTTTTGTAAAAATTGTTCTTCAGTTCTAAGATCTCGATTGCCAATTTCCCGAAGCATCCAACCAACTGCCTTATGGATCAGATCATGATCGTCATACACGAGTATTTTCGCAATTTTTAAGGCATCTTCATACTCTTCATCACGAATAAAAGTGAACGTACTCAACATAGCAATTCTTTTGAGCCATAAATCATCAGAATGAGCGAATTTATAGAGAATATCTCGATCAGCTGGATGATCGAGCAAATACTCTCCAATCACTTGAGGAGCTGAAGTATCTACTAAATCCCAATTATTTACAGCTGAGATATTTTCTAGATAGAAGTGATAGAGCTGTTTTTTTTCTAAATTTGATGCTTTGTTGAATTTTAGTGTTACGATGACCAGACCTACGAATCGATACTCATGGAAATTACTTTGCAATAGTTTTGTTACCTCGTTAAGCTCAATTTCTTTGT
>JAGQKX010000076.1 GCA_020429905.1 candidate division WWE3 bacterium | reverse complement strand
CCCTTAACACGAAAAACACCTCTTCTAAATTCAAAGTCGTTCCGCTCGTAAAACAAATCAAGCAATCGAGTAATGAGATCTTCACGTCTGAGGGGCATTCCTTCTTTCAAACGGAGTGTTTGCCGTTGGTATTCAACGGGAGAACCAAGATTATAAATACAAGATACTGAAGCCACGACAATCACATCTTTTCTGGTCAGAAGGCTTGTAGTGGCACTGAGACGCATTCGATCAATATCCTCGTTGATGTCTGCATCTTTTTCTATGTACGTATCTGTCTGCGGAATATACGCTTCCGGCTGATAATAGTCGTAGTAGGAAACAAAGTATTCCACAGCATTTTTTGGGAAAAAGTCACGATATTCTTGATAGAGTTGAGCTGCGAGCGTTTTATTATGAGAAATAACGAGTACTGGTTTTTGTACTTGTTCAATAACATTAGCGATCGAAAAGGTCTTCCCACTCCCGGTAACACCCAAGAGGACTTGATTCGACAACCCATCTTCCACCCCTTTGATAAGCTGTTCAATGGCATGGGGCTGATCTCCCATCGGTGAATAATCTGCAGTTAGTTCGAACTGTTGCATACGTGAATCTTACGTATTTTATGCCGTATTAGCAAGGTAGACGGTTATTCGATGGAATTTTGATCTGTGGAACGTCGTGTGATTCGAGGGTACAGAAAATATATCAACAAAATTACAAAGACAATAATGAAAATGATATCTAATTTTCTAAAAATGGGAAGAAAAATAGTGTAATTATCTCCAAAATAAATCCCTAACCACTCTAAAAATGCCGTCCACAGACCACTACCCAGCGTAGTGAGCAGCAAAAATGATGTGAGTGGCATTTTGGTAATACCGGCAGGAATCGAAATAAGGCTTCGAACTTGTGGAATTAGTCGGCCTAAAAATACGGACACATGCCCAAACCGTGTGAACCAGTCTTCTGATTTTTGGATATCTTTTTGCTTGATAAAAAAATATTTTCCCCACTTATCAACTAAGCCATATATTCTTTCTACACCTAATGCATGTCCAAGATAATAAAAAACCAGCGCCCCTAAGAGTGTACCTGCCATAGAAGATGCCCACACCGCGAAAATATTCATTTTCCCCTGTGTAACGAGTACTCCGGCAAAAGGGATAACCGCTTCTGAAGGTATCGGAGTAAAAATATTCTCGAGAAATGAAACAATCGCAATCCCAAGATAGCCAAATTGGTCAATAAGCTGCAGAGAATAATTTGATAAGATCGAGAGCAATTCAGTAATCATAAATGCATTAAGTCCGTTGAAACACTATAATACTATCATGGGCCGTTTGACAATCATAGCCACACCAATTGGCAACCTAGAGGATATATCTCAAAGAGCGATTTCCGCTTTAAAAGAGGCGGATTTTCTTCTCGCAGAAGATACACGAAAACTATCTAAGCTTATTCAGGCAATTTCTTCAACATATGCTGATATTGAAATTCAAGGTCAAAAGATTCGCTTTGATGATCATACCGAACAGAAAGAGATACCCCGCGTCATCGAATGGCTCGATCAAAACCTGAACGTCGTATTGGTTTCTGATGCTGGGACGCCGTTAGTCTCAGATCCAGGATTCTATTTAGTCAAAACACTTACTAGACTGGGCACACACGAGATTACTTCGATACCGGGTCCATCAGCTGTCACTAACGCCCTTGTCTTGTCCGGACTTCCTCCGTATCCATTCATGTTCCTCGGCTATTTGCCAAAAAAGAAAGGTGAGCTCCTATCAAAATTCTCAACTTCGAAAGCTATTCATGATGAAATATCAACCACTTTTATCTGTTTTGAAAGCCCATATAGAATTATTCAAACACTCAAAATCTTATCAGAATCGGAATTCAAAGATATTAAAATTGTGATTCTTTCTGAGATGACGAAACAGTATGAAAAAAGATTATCTGGGACTGCGGAAGCGTTGATCAGTGCATTAGAAGAATACTACGCACAACCTAAAGGAGAATTTGTCATGTTATGGCACTTTGGTTAACCTTTGGGAAATGAAACTGAGAACGTACTTCCTTCGCCAAGTGTTGATTCAACCCAAATCTTCCCTCCCATATTTTCGACCATTGCCTTGGCAGTATACAACCCCAGACCTATACCTTGGGTATCTTCGGTGAACGGCCGTTCTCCCCTGGTGAACCGATCAAAAATTTTACCCTGCATTTCTTGATCAATACCCGACCCTGTATCTTTGATATGAATTGTAACGGTCTCAGTTTCTTCAGTAAAAGAAACTTCTACATATCCACTCTCTGTAAACTTAACGGCATTTGAAAGAATAACGTAAATAATCTGACGTAGATAGGAAACGTCGGCTAAAATTTTGGGCAACCCGAATTGTGGATAGTTTAAACGAAGTTCTAATCCCTTGTTTTGCACATCCTCACGAATAAATTTAGTTGTCTCAGCAACAATTGCTTCAATCTGAACCGAGTCTAGCTCTGGTTTCAAAAATTCATGTTCAATTTTTGAAACGGTCAGCAAAGATTCAATCGTATGGATCTGACGCTCATTTGAAATATATGCTCGTCTGAGAAATTTTTTCTGCTCTTCTGAGAGATTACTTCCTTCATCTAACAGCAAGCTTAAGTATCCCTTTATGCTTGTTGCCGGTGTACGTAATTCATGCGTAACTACAGCAACGAAATCAAGCTGCATTTCTTCATAATCCTTACGCTGTTTAAGATTTTGCACTTCGACAACGATCCCAATGAGATTACTTAAATCATTTTTCATGGGAAGAAATGATAATGACAACGGAACAACAGTACCTGTGAGTTCTTTAGAATCTTCTGAATTGTTTGGCTTCGTGATTGTATAGTCAATCTCGTATTCTAATTTTCGCTCCCCTTCAATAATTTTCATCATGGGGTTTTCTTCTTTTGTTTTGAGGGTTGTGAACAGATGTTCATAATTCTTTCCCACAGCTTCTTCTTTCGAGATACCGGTCAATAACTCCATACCTCGACTCCAATAATCAACCCTGCCTTCTAAATCGATAGAAAAAACGCCCTGAGAGATGGTTCGGACGGTGAGTGTTAACCGTTCGTTATATTTTTGTAATTGCTGATACCGGCTTTTTAAATTATTTAATTCCTCCTCTAGATCGGAGATTTTTTTTAACTGTGGACCACAAAACAATTGACCAAGAACGGGCATATTGTTATAGTATCAGGAGAAGTTAGCGATTAGCAAACTATTCGTCAAAGCCTATGGTTCTTATAGATTTCGTAGAAGCTAGAGAAATATTAGATAGTCGTGGATACCCAACCGTCGAAGCACGAGTCGTACTCAATGATGGGAGAAGTGAGATTTCCTCGGTACCCTCTGGCGTGACTAAGAGCACTTACGAGGCAATTGAATTGCGTGATGCTGATGCTTCAAGATACAGCGGTCAAGGCGTGCAACATGCGGTCAAAAACATCAATGAAATCATTTCTCCTCGAATGAAAAAGATGAATCCCATCGAGCAATATAACATCGACAAAGTCCTTAACGAACTCGACCAAACCCCCAACAAAGCCCACCTTGGATCAAATGCAACGCTAGCAGTTTCTCAAGCAGTGGCACGGATTGGTGCAGTAGTAAACGAAAAACCATTATGGTCTCATATCAATGATTTGTTACTGAAAACACGAGCCAAAAACGCGTTAGGTGAAGAAGCGGAGTTGATTACTAACCAGAGGAATCCAAAGTTACCAATCCCCATTATGAACATATTCAGTGGCGGTAGACATTCTCATTCACAAATGCCTTTTCAAGAATTTATTGTGGTACCGATCAAAGGATTAAAACCTGAGCAACAGGTTCAGATGGGAGCGCATATCCGCCACAACGTTGAAAAGATATTTCTGGAAAAAGGGATATTTTTTGGAGACAGCATAGAGGGAGGGCTGACAGCCAATATAAGCGATTATAAACTAGTTATTGAGACCATACTCACCAGTATGCATAATGTTGGTTTGAAAGTGAGAGAAGATGTCGCCATTGCCATCGACGTGGCTGCCGATTATATCCCTAACTTTAATCCTGCTGCGTATGTGG
>JAGQKX010000075.1 GCA_020429905.1 candidate division WWE3 bacterium | reverse complement strand
GAATTATGGCAATAAAAAAACTCCATTTCTGGAGTTAAAATTTAAAGAGGGGACTGCGGCGGTTTAGCACCGCAGTCCTCGACTTTTAGTTTCCGATAACCGATCGGAAGTGGAAGGGAAGGTCCAGATCACATTACCGAGTGATCATCGGGAGATACTGAAAATCTGTCATGATGACGAGATGGGCAAAATCACTTGCCCAGACCGGCTCACCAGAGTAGCCATATTGATACGTCGGCATAGTGCCCGAAATATCAAATTTACCACCCCAGACCTGGGCTACGTAGGCTGAGTTTTCGTTCACAGCCATCGCATAGGGTGCCAGGCTTCCGGTCGTATAGCTGCTCAGGAGTGCTAAGTTGTTAGGGTCAGCCAGACTATACACATCAATGCGGTCGTTGTCAGGTGTCTCATCAACACCGACGAAAACACGACCATCAGAGATAGTAGTCATCATCGGCCGATTATCGCCAAACATTTGCACTACGTCGCGAGCTTGCGGGTTTGATGGGTCAACCACGTTGTAGACGCGGACAAAACCGTCAATACCGTTGAAACCGCCACGTACGAGCAGAGCGTTCTCAACATCCAGGCTAAATCCAGCTTCATATTGGGTAGAAATCGCGCTTACCTGGTACGGCACTGCGGGGTTAGAAATGTTGATAACATCTGTACCCGCGGAGTGACCGGTGTAGAGATAATTTCCATCCACAGTCACATCCATCACACCAGGCTGACTGATCACTGCGACAAGCACAGGGTTACTCGGGTCAGAGGCATCTACCACAGACACGTTGTAAAAGGTTGTCGCAAAAAGCCAACTACCCTTTGCTTCAATGTCCATGATACTGCCAGAGAGAGTGATAGAACCCATATGGGACACAGGTTCACCACCCATCACACGAGCAATTTCTAATTCTGATCCAACCCCAAAGGCAACATGGGTCGTGAATCGCTCCACTGCCAAAACCGTTGAGGGAGTACCATCATCGCAGAATCCCTGAAGATTGAGTGCTGTCCCCGTATCTTGCAAGATCAACAGACCAGATGCACCACCAGCGATCATGTAATCACCGGCAGGAAGATTGTTGTTCGAGCAGATAACGTTGCCAGACATTGTTTCTGTGCCTTGAACATCAAGTGAAACTTCTGCCATATTACGGCTAAGAGCCTCATACTTGAGGTTTTCGAGCGTAGAAACATCAATCCCTCGGGAGAGATCCAGATGATAAACTTCGGATGCTTCAGCCGCCTGACCACACGCCGTATTTATAACAATCACGACGATACCAATGGCCAAGAAGGCCAGCCAATAAAGTTTGTGCGCGTAAAGCGCGGATACAGAGAAATGTTTTGCGTTAGTACGCATTGTGTTCTTACTCCTTGCCACTTGGTGGCAAACTACTTGGTTGTTAAGGATTTAATACATATGGACCTTCCACTTCCACCCACAACCCACCGTAATGAGCTGAGGGTGGAAGCGAAGTACCACACGCAGGTAATTAACACACTTCTCCTTATCCCGTAGACCTTCTCTTCTATTTTAAAGGTTCAATGTACACCGGATATTTCCAATGTACAGCTTAATTATAACCCCATAGTATACCAACAGCTTGGCCACTGCTTGAAATAACTTGATGTAGAAGCATGATTTAGGCTCATTCTTTTATTATATTGACAGCCTAAATGGCGCTATTGACTTTCTATATTCACGGATTTAATATGCAGTAAAATATGAATACTCATTCAGATATTAGCCCTAATCCCAAACAAAAAGATTTTCACTTTTTGAATAAATATCAAACACCTTACATCGAACAAAACATCAGTAATTTAAACCTCGCCAATGGGGCTGTTGAAATCATAAAGTGCCTGTCAGACGTTACCAAACTAAAAATCATTATCCTGCTCAGTAAGACTAAAAATGCTTCTGTTTCTGATATCTCAAAACTCTTAATCATTGAAGCTTAAACCGTCTCTCACGCCTTAAAAGATTTAAAACAGTTAGGACTCGTACAATGTGAAAAATGTGGGAGGATTAGATGTTATCAACTCAGTAACGAAAAAATTAAGCCTCTGATTACTGAAATAGAAAATTTACTCACTTAAATATGGAAATAGGATTTCTACTTGCATTTACAACTGGCATTCTTTCTTTTTTTTCACCATGTGTAATACCGTTGTTACCTATTTATGTAAGTATGATTGCTGGTATCTCATTGTCCGAACTTAATCAAGAAAAAACTTATACTCAATATTCTAGACAAATAGTTATTAACAGTTTCATTTACGTCCTGGGGTTTTCAATTATGTTTGTTCTACTAGGGGCTTCAGCTTCTGCTTTGGGAAAACTGATCCTAGTCAACCGCGACATTTTTACTCAAGTTGGAGGGGGAATCATTATAGTTTTCGGGATCTTATCTTTGGGCCTAGTTGAGAAAATTCCATTTTTGCAACGTATCTATCAATTAAAACCTAATCCAAATTTACGCTCAATGAAACTACTTGGCCCGTTTATTATGGGCATCACATTTGCCCTAGCGTGGACACCCTGTGCTGGAGCAATCTTAGGAGGTATCTTAACGCTTGCTGCTGTTCGTTCGACTATTACTGAAGGGGGATTATTACTGTTGGCATACTCTGTCGGTATTAGCATCCCTTTTTTATTTATCTCAGTAACGCTCCCTATTAGTTACCCGCTGATTAGTAAACTTGGGTCAAAATTGAAATATTTACAAATACTTGGGGGTATACTGCTGATCATTACTGGAATCCTACTCGTATCAAATCAATTTGGATCAATCGGCAGGTATTTTTTGAATTTATTAGGTAATTCAAATTATTTTCACTATATTCAAGACAGAATTTAAGGGGGTGTTTACTAAATGCATATCAAAGTTTACTCAACAGCTTCATGTCAGTATTGCCACAAGTTAAAAGACTATCTCGAACAAAACAACATTGAGTTTGAGAACGCCCCAGTTGATGAGGATCAAGAGCTGGCGCAAGAAATGGTCGCGCTTTCTGGACAAATGGGAGTACCGTTTTCTGTCGTAACGACAGATACCAACGAGCAATACGGAGTTTTGGGATTTAATAAAGAAGCCATTGATGAATTATTCAACTTAAATTAGGTTCACTACATCTCAAATTTCAGTAACCTAATTGATTTTTTTATTTAGAAAATAGCTCAGAGCTATAATCCTATTTGTTGAGACAACTTCTGACTGATTGGGTCAGAATGGACTTCTTTTTTATGAGCAGGTGAGTAGTCCTGACCATAAAACTTTAGCAGGTTGGCAAATTCCCACCAATCTTTTTTCGGTAGTAACTCCATTAAATCTTTCTCTATTTTCTCGGGATCAGTATTTTTTGTGAGCCCAAATTTGATAGAGAGCCGTTTGATGTGTGTGTCAACGACAATCCCTTCCGTTTTTCCGTGGAGAACTCCCAGGAGGACATTCGCTGTCTTTCTACCCACACCAGGCAAGGCAACTAATGCTTCCATTTCGTCAGGTATTGTCCCATCATAATGTTGACTAATGATGCGAGCACTAGCTAAGATGTTTTTGGCTTTATTTCGATAGAAACCAGTGGATTTAATATCCTGTTCGAATGCGCTTAAATCTGCTTTGACATAATCATCAAGACTTGAATATTTAATGAACAATCTTTGGGTAACTTCATTTACCTTTTTATCTGTACATTGGGCTGAAAGGATTACTGCTACCATAAATTCCCAATCGTTCGAATAGTTGAGCGGAACCGATGGCATCTGTGGATAGAGGCGGTGTAATTCTTTCAAAACGATTTTCGCTCTTTCTTTTTTTACTTCCGAATTCGTCATCGGCTTTATTGTACCTGATATGATAAGCATTTATAATATCAATACATGATTTCAGTCCAAAATTTTTCTAAAAGTTTCGGAAAGCAATCAGTTATTTCTGACTTGTCTTTCGATGTTAATAAAGGAGAAATATTCGCTTTTTTAGGAGCTAATGGCTCTGGGAAAACAACTACGATTCGTACCTTGTTAGGTATTTATCAGCCAACAGCAGGGAACTTATTAATAAAAGGAGAACCTTTCAATCACAGCATGAGTGCGTATATTGGATATCTT
>JAGQKX010000074.1 GCA_020429905.1 candidate division WWE3 bacterium | reverse complement strand
CCTTTTCCCAATCAACTTCTAATCCGGGAACCGAAGCAGAAAAAATAACAAAGAGTTCTCCGCGCACCTCACGCAATTCATCTTCAATCGGTTGATACAGAAAAACTCGTGAGAACGCATCCTTACTGGAAGTTGACCCAACTACTGTATATGGTCTGATTGATAATGATTTATCCATATATTTATTTTATGCTACGACGTACCATAAGCCTACTCCTAAGATGATGAATAAATACGTCAAGGCCAAACCAAACCAAATCCAGTACATCGCTGTATGCAAAAATCGGTTCAACAACCGTACTTGCTGAACGAGCTGCACGCCAAAAAGCAGTAAGATAATCCAAAACCCAACAATCACAATACCCTCAACGTCGGCAATCACTTCAGAAAGCGGAGGAATTGAAAAGGTCAGAGATGAAATATCAAACATCGTTCCCCCTTTCGTTCGCGGCTACCAAATCTGTGATTTTATCGTGAATCAACGCGGGATTTGGTGCTTTTCGGATTTCGATGTTTTGTTCTATCCCGGCGGTTTGAATATAGATTCCCCCGTAATTGAGGATACTGGCAAGGAAACCTCCCTGTTTAAAAGACACATCCTGAACCTGAGAAATTCGTGTTTCCGACACAGCCCGATGAAATGGCCACGTCACATCCAGATCCACAACGCGTTCGTTCGTTACGATGAGAACATTAAAAAACCAAAGAATTGCGTTTTGGAGTCCGTAATAGAAGACGAACAAATACCATAACAGGATGAACATGTTGACGGTCTTTTCCGAAACAACTTCTATAATTCCTGAAACGCCAAGGTACTCAAGCCCAAATGGAGAGAACAACAGCGTAGGAACAGCTGCCAGAAGCACCGTACCGATCATCCACGGGACGTTCACGGCCGGATGTTTTCGGATAAGAAGTTCTACGTTTTCACCTTTATCTTGTACCTCCATAAAGGTTTTCACGGGAGCGAGCGCCAAGGCTGCAAGCGGATTTGTGGTGTGTTCTTGTGAAGTCGTATTATCCGGCATATGAATATTTTACCGTTTCTGACCAAACGACGTAAGGAATGATTTAGTTTGACCTAGTAACATCAAAACGAGCGGTAGGAATTAAATCGGTCCCAGGACTCCTTAAGTTAAAAACAAATCTAAATCGTTGGGCGTCAACCTCTCTCGATTGATTATTTCCATAATAAACTCTCACCAAGGACGAAGATCGAGAATTATATCCCGTAACTTCTACTCCTGATATCGTATCGACAGGAGTAATCCCATTTGATTGGAGTGTATTCTGAACATCTTCTGGACTAAATTCGCTTGCAGGCAAATTATTATCATATTGAGTAGGCAATAATGATGCATTGAAAAGATCAGTAACTTGTTCTGGAGATAGCCACGGTTGGCTTCCATACGCTACATGATAAAGTGGTGAATTTGCGTATTTTTCACCGTCATACGGAAAACTTAATGAATCTAAATCATTAACAGCTAACGCCCAAGGCCTATATCCTCCCCAGGCCTCTTGCGCACTTAATGTAAACCCACCTGCTGTGGTCGAGTACCATGCTGTAATGGGTTTGCCATTATAGGTAATAACTTCCCCATCAGTCTCGTCCACTGCCTGTTTCCATTTACCCGTTTTCTTACCTCCGGTATACACTTGGCAGTTTTGGTCAGTACAAATTGAGACGGGGGATTTCTCGACTAAATCACTACCGTTCCAAGAGTAGTAAATATAATTGAGTGCATAAGTACGAGAGGCTATGACTTGGGCTTTCAACGCTTCATATCCTCCAGCGTCTCCCCAGCTTTCGGGCATTTCCCCAATTCCGTACAAATAGTCTCTCATACTAATATTGCCATACCCCTGGACCGGAATTTTATCATTATCATCAAAAAACTGTTCAATTTTCACGTTCGAAAAATAAGCTTTAAGGATGGTTTTATAATCTTGCCCGGCAATACTCCTTCCATACGCCCCATATTGATTCATACCAACCTGATGAGGATGTCCGTATGTTAAAAAAGAAAAATACGTCCCAGTTGCAGGCGGATCTATATAAATAGTTGCGCTAACTCCTTCCCCAACCGTTGTTGAGGCGAGTGCCGCCGCTGCTTTGGCTTGCAAAATTTCTTTTTCTTTTTGCGTTAAGGAAGAAAGCTGATTTTTTATACCAGTCAACGAAGTCGTCAGCTGCGATTGCTTAGACTGAGAGCTCGAAATTTGAGACTGCGTAGAAGCAATTTGCCATTCCAATGTTTGCTGCTGAGAATTGAGACTCGTTTGAGCATCCTCAAGTTCTTTCTTCGTATTCTCAAGATCAGCCTCTCGCGCCTCCAAACCATTGAGCTGTTCAACAATCATCGCAAGCCGTTCTCGATAGCTTTTGGCTACAGCATGACGGTATGTCAGAAGCTGCCCCAAAGAAGGATTGTCCGATTCCTGTAGAAATACCGCTACATCGTCAACAAAAGACGTCATGTAAAACTTACGGACAACTTGCTTAAGCAACTTTGATTGATACTCTGCATTGATCCGAGATTCATCTATTTGAGATTGCGTTTGTTGTATTTCGAGACGTTTCTGTTCTAACTCTAGTTTGGTTTGCTCCAGCTGCCATTGAGCATATTCAAGTTGACCGGACAATGTATTGAGCGCACTCGTGTAATACGCTTCCTGTTGTTTGGCAGATTCAAGATCTTGTTTGGTTTTATCTAACTTACTTTGTGTCTGTGCAATCTCGTTTCTTGTGTTCTGTAATTGCTGCTCAAGATCATCGAGTTCATCCCCCAGCGTCGCCCGTGGCGTCAGGCCGAAAAACAAGAGTCCAATGCTGATAATACCCAACATCAAAATGGTGGTTCGATTTGATTTTCCTTGTAACATAGTTATATTTTGCCGTTCTCACTATGTTATACAATGCAGTTATGCGTATCGCAATTATAGGTGCTGGTTTTACCGGGTTGGCAGCTGGGTTCGAATTATCTCGACAAGGTCACCATGTACATATTTTTGAAAAAAATTCTTTCGTTGGTGGATTAGGTTCTGGGTTTCGTGATTTGGTAGATGATTACCCTACAGACTGGGAGTGGGATCTCGAACAGTTTTATCACCATTGGTTCGCGGGAGATGCACACATTATGAAACTCATCAGCGAATTGGGGGCGTCTGATCAGGTTATCCAGAAACGCCCCATCACAGCCAGCTGGTACCACGATCATGCCTATCAACTCGATTCACCCATGTCACTTTTGCAGTTTAGCCCAATCAGTATGGTTGACCGTTTGAGGACCGGAGCTTTTTTGGCTGCCATGAAATTGATTCCCAATGGAAAATTTTTGGAACACTGGACGGCTCATGACGTCGCACAAAAAGTAATGGGCAAACACGCATATGAGGTTATGTGGGAACCCTTGCTTAAAGGAAAATTTGCGGAGTACTACACTGAGATTAATCTCGCTTGGTTATGGGCCCGCATCTATATGCGATCACCCAAACTTGCCTATTTTGAGGGCGGATTTCAAAAGTTAGCTACATTATTATCGGACGCAATTACATCTCAACGCAGTTTCGTAGAGACGGACGTCACCATCCAAACGATTACAAAGGAAGAAGATCTTTGGAAAGTCACGACTGACAAAAACGAGGAAACGTTCGATAGCATTATTTCCACGACGCCGTTTCCGGTCTTCACCAAACTCTTTCCTGAATTACCCCCTGAATATGTTGAACAATATAAGAGTCTTTTCGGGATCGGTGCGCAAGCGTTGGTCCTGTCGTTGGAAAAAGAATTTTTACCAAACGACATCTACTGGCTAAGTATTCATGAATCTGAATGGCCATTTCTGGTCGTCGCCGAACATACCCACTTTATGGATAAGAAACATTACGGAAATGACAATCTTCTCTACGTTGGCGATTATTTACCCGCCAGTGATCCGCTGATGCAGCAGGACAAAGATGAATTGCTCTCTACCTTTTTGCCGTATTTGCAAAAAATCAATGCCGGTTTCTCCCGCGAAACGGTTAAACAGAGTTGGCTTTGGAGAACTCCGTATGCCCAGCCGATCGTGAAAAGAAATCACTCCCAACATATTCCTCCGCTGACAACTCCGCTTCCAAATGTCT
>JAGQKX010000073.1 GCA_020429905.1 candidate division WWE3 bacterium | reverse complement strand
AATAATGTTTGACCATATCAATGCGCTTTGTGATTGAGTCACCGATACTTTCCAATGTTTGATCAGCTTCAATAACGTAGTCCAGTTGTTTAAGATAGTTTCTTTCTGCTTCTGGAGTGACCAAATCAGAATCTAGGTCAGGAGACATCATTCCTGTGACCATTACTCCGTCTATTTGTTTGACCGGAAACGTCATGGGTACATTAATCGCAACTGCAGGTACGTAATCCCACAATTCTTTGGCTTTTTTATCCGTGGAAAACAACAGTCTGTCCCCTACACGAAAATCAAAAATCCCGTGCTTACCCGGATTTTTTCCGGTGACCATACTTGTCCAAGCTGCGGGTGTCAGTGCAGGTCGCGAAAACAAGGTCCCACTCGCCCCACCACTAATTATTTTTTGAAAATTGGGGAGCTCAGGTCGATTGATGAATTCAAGCCGTGCCCCATCAAGCCCGAGAACAAAAACCTTGTGTGTATTCTGTTTTTTACCCAGTAATTTTTCAAACATGATCTATTTGTTAAGCGTAACCATTTGGATTTTGCGTCTGCCAGCGCCAGCTGTCAACACACATTGAATTAAGATCTTTTTCCGCTCGCCAATTAAGTTCTTTCTCAGCTTTGGAAGCGTCAGCATACATTGAGGCAATATCACCTGGTCTCCGATCAACGATCTCATAAGCTACAGTTGTACCACTTGCTTGTTCAAATGCCTCTACTACTTCAAATACTGAATATCCTCTACCTGTTCCTAAATTATAAATTGACATACCTGAATTTTCTTTTAGTTTCTCTAGCGCGCGCAAATGTCCTAAGGCTAAATCAACCACATGAATATAATCGCGAACACCTGTACCATCCGAAGTGGGATAATCATTCCCAAATACACGTAAGTGCGGTAGTTCCCCAACGGCAACTTTGAGGATATATGGCATGAGATTATTGGGTATCCCATTTGGATCTTCTCCAATACGACCGCTTTCGTGAGCTCCGATTGGATTAAAATATCTCAACATAACAATGTTCCACGAGTTGTCGGAAACATAGAGATCTTGCAATATTTCTTCAATCATTAATTTGGTTCGACCATATGGGTTGGTAGCACTCAGAGGGAAATCTTCTGTTATCGGAACTGTTTTAGGATCTCCATAGACAGTTGCTGACGAGCTGAAAACAAGATCGCGAACCCCAGCATCTTTCATAACCTCACATAAGATAATCGTTCCAGTGATGTTGTTGTGATAATACCGAAGCGGAATTTCTACTGATTCCCCAACCGCCTTCAGACCGGCAAAGTGGATAACCGAATCAATAACATGCGTGGAAAAGATATCCTCGAGGGCTTTTTTATCCAGTAAATCAGCCTCATAAAATCCTACTGATTTTCCGGTTATTTCTTCAACCCGGCTGATTGATTCTTTTTTACTATTCGAGAGGTTATCAACCACAACTACTTCATATCCCGCATCTAGCAGTTCAACAACCGTATGGGACCCAATATATCCAGCGCCGCCAGTGACTAATATTTTTGACATAATTTATACGTGATCGTCTGTTTTCCACCAATCACTATTATCTTTATACCATTGAACAGTCTCACTCAGTGATTCGTGAATTTCAGGAGTTCTTTTTGCTTCCCAATTAAAAGAATTTATAAATTTCGTCGGATCTAACCCAGCAAATTCTGGTTTCACATCATCAGAGACAAACATCAAACTACTAGATCGGTCAAGCAGCGTGATGATGATATCTGCAATTTCTTTATTTTTGACCCGCACACCTGCACTGATATTATAAATTTCTCCAATGGCACTCGTTGAATTTACAATCACATCAAGGGCATCAACAAAGTCTTCGATATGGAGGATATCTCGAATATCCGCACCGCTGCTAGAAATCGGGAACGACTGGTTTTGCAATGCGTGGGTAATCATTAACGGGATGAAACGATCAATTGACTGGAATGGTCCGAAAAGCGATGCTACCCGAAGGGTCGTAATGGGAACACCATACCGCTGCGAATAACTCCAAACAAGCAAATCAGCTGCAGCCTTACTCGCATTTTGGGGAGAGCTCGGTAATAGGGCATCAAGCTCATTTACCAATCGATGGCCTTCCGTTTTACCAGCAGTTTGGGGGTTGTAGCCATAAATAGCTCCGCACGACAAATGAATAAATTGTTTCACTGCCACGGCTTTCGCTGCTTCTAGAAGGTTTTCTGTTGTAAAAACATGAATTTCCAAAAAATCCTTTTTGCGTGCCGCTTCGATAGCATTGATAACGATATCAGGCTGTATCGTCTCAAAGAGTTCTCTTGTTTCTTTCTTATTCCTTAAATCTAATTCATGGTAATAGGCTCGACCGCTTTCAAGATATGGAGCTAAAAATGGTAACTCATCGAGAGATTTATTATCGACCAAGTGAAACGTATATTTAGGGTATTTTTTAAACCAATAAGAAACAATGTTCAACCCGACAAAGCCTGCTCCACCGGGAATTAATATATTCATACACATGCTAAACTGTACGTTGTAACAGTTTATTCATTATCAATCTGTGTTAATTCTATACCACGTTGTCCAGTTTCGTTATTTTTCAGACTATCTGTCACTCCTCCAAGTAAATCAGAAAGTCCCTGCGCTTCAGCCAATTTGTTGAGCGCTTGTTGATACCAAACTTGTTTCTCCAAGTTCGAATATCTTTTATCTCGATCATCAGTGTTTTGAATTTCATTTATGCTGTTAATGGCTTGGCTGAGCTGCCCTTTGTAACGATCAATTGTCGTAAGTGCTGCCTCGCTATCATTTTTTTCAAAAAGCGCGATAATCTCGGACAATCTTTTTTCCGAAAAGTAAAAAAGTAGGTCCGATTTTTCTTCGGGTGTGTCCGCCCAGAGGAGACTTACCGATTCCCACAACTGAACGACCCAATACAGCCTCGAATCTGGCAAAATATACACATCTGGTAACGAAAAAGCCAGTATGGCTCCTTCGGGTTTATCCACTTGGATAGTTAGACCAAGCGCTTCTAATTTTTCCGATACCGTAAGTCCGTTTTGAATTTCCGATTGATTCTCGAAATTTACCTCTACAAAATCATCTTCATTGGTATCCTCTTGTTGAGCAAGTACGACAGTTGGTTTAAAGATGAACAAAAAAAGAAAAAATAAACTGTATGTGAATAATAATTTCTTTTGCATATATTTCATCATACTAATTTGGATCAATTTCTGAAACCAATGTTTTATTTTTTGAGATATTAGGTGATCGGTCATAGCGTGGTTCCACAAAGATACCTTTTTGTCCATTAATGGGCACATCAAATGCATACGCGAGCGCGTTTGCCACGGCAACTCCGGTTCTAATACTGGTAAAACTTCCCGGCCCTGGATTAACTCGAATTTCGGTCACTGACTCACGCATACAGTCATTTTCATCTAATAGTTCGTCTAGCACCTGGATAATCCCCCCGGAAATAGTTTTGAGATTTCCGATCATCTTTTGGGCCTTTTCCTGGCCGTCATGATCAATTAGTGAGATGATCCCGTTATCTTGATGAGTGATATTTATGTCGATGATCATGAATTTCTGGATTCTACCGTGGCAAAGACTTGCTTTTCACGATAGGTACTCAGGATATCTTTGAGCGACTTTTTTGCCCGGTAAATCTTGCCTTCGATACTCCGCTCAGAGCCACCAATGATACTCGCTATTTTTTGGTATGAGTAATGTTTGAAATATCTCAATTTGAGAACATTTTTGTATTCATCAGGAAGCAGTTCCATGCAGGCTAAAACTCGATTTCTTATTTCTAAAGTATACATTTCTTCTTCCGGAGTTAGTTGGGTAACAAGAAGTGAATCCAAGTCATCAATAATAGGAACCACGATTCTTGATCCATTATGAATATTACGGCGATAATAATCAGCGATTTTATTTAGAGCAATGCGACACATCCATGTAAGATATTTACTTTTATGTTCGAAACCATCCCAACCTTTATAGGCTGCGAGCATCGTCTCTTGGAAAATATCATCGACCAATTGCTGATCTCGTCCGAGTTTTTTGCTAATGAATTTGCGTAATGGTAAAGATGTGATGATATAAACCTGTCTGAACGTTTTTTGGGGATGCATTAGTAGCATTATATGAAAGCTA
>JAGQKX010000072.1 GCA_020429905.1 candidate division WWE3 bacterium | reverse complement strand
GAGACATTCTCAGAAGAATTCCCATTACAGAAGAAGTAGAATAGGTGCCACTTTACAGGGATAATTAATTCAGCCTACAATAAAGATGTTATGTTTCTTGATGCGGTAAACAATTTTGTTACCTGGGCTCAAAAAATTGGATCATACGAAAGTGTTGAACAATTTCTCACTGGCGAGTTGATGATCATTGATTTCATGTTGCTAGCCATAGGATTTATTGTTTTGCTTGTTGAGATCAGACTTCCATTGAAACACTACTGGGAACTTCCAAGCTATACATTCAGACGGCTACTCCAGAACTTACATATTTTACCTTCACCTCCGGCTTGGGGAACGGTCAAAGACGATGAAACGAACCAGCGGATTCCGCTGGCTGTGGTTGAACTGGTTGAGCGAAAATCGCTCCATGTGGTGGCTACAACGTTCACCAATCGGTTAGGTGAGTTTGGTTTCAAAATAAAACCAGGAACCTATTTTGTCCGTGCGATTAAAAATTATTATCAAATGCCTTCTTTTATCGATCCTGAAAATATTGAACTTATTGCTGTTGACGAATCATTCGCTATGCCTATCGAAGTAGAACAACAAGGACATCCAGTTGTTCATTTACGGCTATTGAGGCTATCACAAGATCAGGCGAACAGTGCCGCATATAAACTGAGACATTATGCCAAAACATTTTTTATTGCAGCTTCGAACGGTGCGCTAGCAATTTCAATTGTTGTCTCATATATGGCATGGGTTATTGGACGATCATCAATCTATGGACTTTTAATTGTGATTGCAGTGGTGTTGCTTTTCATAAAAATTTACATTCTCGAAACCGTCGGTATTGTTTCAAAATCAGAGTAACCGCTCCGTTGAATTTCACGTATGCGTATGTTACTATGTCCGCAAATTATAGGCGTTCAGCATAGCTGAAGATGAAAAGACCTGCATACTTATGAAGAAAGCAGGATTCCCTTTTCTGAGCTGAGTGGGAAAGTCCTTTTGGAAGAACCATTCTGGGTAGGCCCGAAATAGCCGGCTGAGTTAACGATTAGGTGGTACCGTCTTTATCAGGACCCTTGCGAAAGCAGGGGCTTTTTTTGTCCTGATAACGGCTTGTGCAAAATGATTATGAAATATAAAACAGTTATTTTTGATGTGGACAGTACTCTCGTAACGATAGAAGGTATGGTTGAATTAGCAAAAATGAAAGGATTGGATCAGGGCGTTTCGAAGATAACTGAACAAGGAATGAATGGAGAAATCTCATTCTCAAAGTCATTTACCTCTCGTATCGATTTGGTCAAACCATCGTTGAAAGATCTAGATTGGTTAGGTGATTATTACTATCAGCAGCTCACCCCTGGGGCAAAAGAGACGATTGAGGTACTAAAAAAACAAGATGTCAGGATCGTGCTCATTTCTGGCTCTTTTCAAAGATCACTCGATGTTTTAGGTAAAAAATTAGGTCTCCAGGGGAATGACATTTTTGGGGTTGAGTTGATTCATTCTCGTAACGGCAAGTATGAGTCGATTGATGACGGTCAACTTTTGGTAAACGACTTTGGCAAATTACGATTATTAGAAACGTTGAAATTACCACATCCAATACTCATGGTGGGGGACGGTATTACTGATCTCGAATGTCAAAAAGCAGTAGATTATTTTGTCGGATTTGGCGGTGTAGTTGAACGAACAGTTGTTAGAAATTCAGCAGATGCGTTTCTGACGGATAAAAATTTACAACATGTATTACAATATGTACAGTAACTATGGTTGATATTCAATATATTCGTGAAAATGTAGATCAGATGAAGAAAAATATTCTACTGAGAGGTATGGATCCTTCAGTTGTCTCAGTGGACAAACTTGTTCGTCTCGACGAAGAAAGAAGAAATTTGATCGCTCTGGTCGACGATCTTCGGGCACAGCGAAACGAAATAAGTGCGGCCATTTCAGGTCCCCAAGATAAAGAAAAGATTGAGGCCGCTACTGAAATTAAATCTCAGCTACAAGAGAAAGAAAAAGAACTTGAGTCTATTCAAGAGGCATATCAAGCACTTCTCTGGCTGATGCCTAATCAGATTCACCCAGATGTTCCCGAAGGAAAAGACGAAAATGAAAACGTTCCTGGCCGCACTTGGGGTGAAATTCCTTCTTTTGATTTTGAAGTAAAAGACCATGTTGAACTCGGAGAAGCACTTGATCTGATAGATATTAAATCTGCGGCGAAAGTTTCTGGTGCTCGGTTCGGCTATATTAAGAACGAACTCGCCTTAATGCAGTTTGGCATTGTCCAGATGGTTTTTAAGACGGTGACTAATCGAGAAATAATTAGTGAACTGGCGCACAAAGTGGGCAACAAGTATGATACTCCATTTGTGCCTGTCGTCCCTCCAGTTCTGATGAGACCAAACGTGATGGATCGGATGGGGCGTTTACAGCCCATCGAAGATCGCTTTGTACTTGAGAAAGACGATTTTGTTTTGGTTGGTTCTGCTGAGCATACGTTAGGTCCGATTCACATGGATGAGATCATCGCCCAGGAAACATTGCCGATTCGCTATATTGGTTATTCGACCGCTTTTAGGCAAGAGGCCGGGTCGTATGGAAAAGATACTCGTGGGATTTTGCGCGTACATCAATTTGATAAACTTGAATTTGAAACCTTTAGTTTGCCTGATGACGGTGAAGCCGAACAAGATCTACTTGTCGCATTACAGGAATATTTCTTGCAACAGCTAGAGATTCCGTACCAAATGGTGCAAATCTGTACTGGAGATATGGGTAAGCCAGATTACCGTCAGATAGATTTAGAATCTTGGATTCCGGCTCAAAATAGTTACCGAGAGACGCATACATCTGACTATATGACTGATTTCCAGGCCCGAAGATTAGATATTCGGTATCAATCGCCTGATGGTGAGAAGGGATTTGTTCATATGAATGATGCTACTGCGGTCGCAGTCGGAAGGGTATTGATTGCCATTATGGAAAATTATCAGCAAGCTGACGGGTCGATCAAAGTTCCAACTGTTTTGATTCCGTACGTTGGCAAAGATACAATTAGCCCAAAGGACTAACATCTATGGATTTTGATACTGCAACTTCATCATACGCTGATCATAAATTACGTGTTGAGGAACACACTGTATCGTTATTGGTTAACAAACTCAAAGATTCCAAACTTCCGCCAGAACAGATAGGCAAAATTGCCAAAACTATTTTACAAATCGTTGAACAGGCAAACTCTCGAAAAACTCTTGTTACGGCCTTAACCGACGCGATGCATGATTATCCTGAACTCGCTGTTGTTTCTGAGCAGGAAGAATTGTTCCTCAAACAACAAGCCGAAAGTATTATTAAGGCAACTATCGAAGAGCTCATCACCCAAGATAAACAAGAGCAAGCTATGGAGTTGGCACAGTCCATCAATTATGGAGAAGTACCGCTAGACTTACAGAGTAAAATAGATAATATTTAGATATGTCCGATACGATCGATCCGAACAATACCAATCAGCCCATAGATTCAGTAGCCCCTTCAACTCAACAGCCTGATGATGCATCTACAGTTCCTACCTCTCCACAACCAGTGACCAGTGGCGGTGGCGGTCCAGAATCGATGAGGCGAGCTGAGGTCCAGCCTCAGACCGAAGCGTTAGTGAATAAAGAAGAGCCACCGTTTATCAAAGAGATCTTAGGGCATGCTGAACAGGCTCAACAGGCAGCGCGTGACCTGAAAAAACAAGGAAACATTGATGGCGCTATTAAAGCCGAGGAAGAAGTTCTTGAAGAATTTGCCTCTCTCGATCCCTCTAAACAACCAGTAGTTAGTTCGGAACCTGACATGCCTGTGTCATCCAGTACGCCAATAGTGGCCGATGTGGTGTCGGATCAACCCGCCGCTCCAGCGCCATCACCACAACCAGTAGCACAACCAGCGGTTCAGATCCCTGTTGATAGCCAGGATGTGGAATCAAACGGTGAGGAATATTCTCTCGATGATATTCCCGGTGTACAACATAATTACAGTTCTTTCACGATCTCTGATTCAGGAAATGAGACTGCTTCTAAGGATGGAAAAATTGTTCCTACCACAATTTCTCAACCACAGGTTATGGGTCAGATGCTTGATGATACGGCGCCTCCTATTAAAGCAACCGTTACTTCAAT
>JAGQKX010000071.1 GCA_020429905.1 candidate division WWE3 bacterium | reverse complement strand
ATAAAAAAAACCTCGACATTTATTCTCACGCTTCTGACGGTCTGTAGTATCGGTTTTTATTTGTACTATATTTCTCCTTTTGGTGAACCAAACCCCTCTAACCCTCAGGCAGAAGAAGAGCCAACACCTACTCCCACGGCGAGTACTTCGCAATTCGTTGATGTCGGAAATTTCGAAGGAAGCGATCTACAAACATTATTAGATAAACGATATGTGCAAGTTGCTGGAGAGGTTGATCCGCTCTGGTCATCAGAAAAATCTGACTATTCCACAACTTCGGAAATCATTGCGTTATTAAGCTCAACATATATTGGGACTGTCGATGCAACTCAGTACTATACTAAAATAGAAGTAAATAGCCTTTTGGCCACGCTGGCTGCCTCAGACCATACTCATTTAGATGATTTTTATTCTCGGATAGCGATAGATACACTTTTGGATGAAAAATCTGATTCGTCGCATAATCACAATGATCTCTATTACACACAGTCGCAAATAACCGGATTACTTTCTGATAAGTCTGATTCGGATCATACCCACGATGGACGATACTACACCGAATCGGAAATCGACGCGTTACTTTCTTTAAAAGCTGATACCACCCATAATCACGATTCATCATATTACACGCAATCTCAGGTTGACACGAGTCTTGCCGAAACCCTAGCTCAAGCAAGCTACAACAAACTTCTTCCGATCCAAAACAACTTTTCACGAGTAGACCAGATGGAATCGGGTTGGACCAACTTCTATGGAAATGGAACAATTTCATTTGATACCAGTGATTATATTAGTGGGGCAGGTTCGTTAAAAATTGTGACGAGCAGTAATGCATCAAATTCTGGGGCCCGGAAATATGTCACTCCTGACGAAGACTGGTCAGGAAAAGCAATCAAAATCCATGTGAAAGCGAGTGATTGGAGCCAAATTCAAGAAGTACGCATTCTCATTTCAACCTCTGGTCAATTTGTTTCGCATTTCTATACAAATCTTAATCCAGTTCTAACCTACCCAGAAAACCACGATAACGAATGGTTAGAACTCGTTATGCCAACTTCGAGTTTTCTCGAAGTAAATAGTCCAGATTGGTCTACCGTGAATCAGTTGATTGTGCGTGCCATCGGCGTTAATGGTCAAACACCAACGGTTTGGTTTGATGAATATGCCTTGGTTGATAACCCTAGTGGGGCGATGTTGTCAGTGACGTTTGATGATGGGCACAGCTCAGACTATACGTTAGCTCGAGAAGTCATGGACACCTATGGATACAAAGGTTCACTATTTATCATTCCTGATCTAATTGGAACTTCTGGCCGAATGACCCAATCTCAGGTTGATACCATGCACACGCTTGGGTGGGATATCAGTGGACATGGAGATACCGACCTTACATCTCTCTCGTTGAGTGCAGCAGAGGATGATTTAATTAATACTAAAGAGTATTTGATCTCGAATGGATATCGAGGCGGAGATCTTTACGCCTATCCAAATGGTGCGCATAACGAGGCAATTAGAAATCTGACTCAAAAATATTTCGGATTGAGTCGTACCATTGCCAATTTTAATCAACCGATTACGTATATGAGTCCGATGATGCTTCATTCCCGGGTTGTGCATGATTACGATAGCACTGTCACTATTAACGGCTGGATCGACGATGCTGTGGCTAATAATGAATGGTTAATACTGACGTTTCATCGTATTGTCAGCGGCACTCCAACGAGTAGTATTGAATATCAGCAATCGGACTTCCAGACGGTTATTGATTACGCCAATTCAGTTGGTATTCCGGTGATGCCCATGACTCAGGCAATACGTACGTTCTCCAAATACTAAATCTCTCTTTTGCCTCATGCAATGCAAAGAAAATGATTTTGGGGTATAATCCACCTAGCAAACACTATATGTGGAACGTGGAGGCCCATTATGTTAATTCCGATTTTACTCGGAAGTGCTGGAGTAGGACTTGTTTTAGGTTTGATTCTCGCTGTAGCGACAGGGATTTTGCCAGTAAGCCGTGGAGGCGACCTGGTCATTGCAGAAACGCAGGAAGTAATCATTAGTGAACCTGAACTCGCCCCTCAACTCGGCACCTAAATATTTGACGGGAAATTTTTTCTGTCACCGGCGGTAGAATTTTTCTACCGCTTTTTTTTGTTTCATCGTTGATTAGCGTGGAGGAGGCGGGGGGCCATTGGGAGGAAGATTATTTCCCGGCCCTTGTCCTGATTGATTCGAAGATAATGCCTTAGTTACGGGTTCACCTTTGAAACAACTGACAGAATAGGGAAAATCTTGCGTCATGTGGTAGTGATACATTTCTTTTGAAATTCCGTCCCATTCGATAAAGTGGGTGTGTCCATGACATTCATCAAGATCTTCTGAAGAAATCTCAACGCCTTGCTCACCTTTTAAACCATAAATACCAAATCCATCGAAAGCATAGCCGACGAGATCAGAGTGCTCACCTTCAGCGTGATCATCCTGCAAACAAGAACTCCAGCCGTGATAATGATAATAGCCGCTTTCTTGTGGGTGTCCTTGGCAAGAATCTTGAACTTCTGTAGCGACTGCGTCTCTACCTCCAGCATCAAACGCACTAAAGATAAGTACTCCCGAAAGCATAATGCCAACTTCTCCGCCGACACATTGTGGGTTTGCTGCAATTGTTGGGTTTGTCGGTAATGATAGCGAAAGGCTTTGTTTTGAAATTGCGTTAGGATTTCGATCATAATTGTATGCATCATCAGTGCTGCTGATCGGGTAGGTTCCGGTCGTGTGATACGTGGGTAAATCATTTCCGGCTAGGGTTCGTGTTGTTCCATCAGAACTGATTGACCAGGATGCATTTGGCCACGAAACAGTACCATCAACGCTCACTTTCTGAGTCAGATCCCAGGTGTTTGTTTGAGTATCAATCCAAGGTCCTTGGGTAAAGGCACCACCACCATTAAAAGTATTCATACAGGTATAGACATATCCTTTTTGAGGAGAGGATGCATATTTATCATCTCCGAGGGGGAGTGCTGTTGTATCGACGGTGTGATAGACAACTTCATCTGAGTCTTGATCTTCATGCGCCATTACTTCGGTCGGGGTTGGTGGTGATTCTGAAATTGTTGTGGGGGTAGGTTCGGTCGATATTTCGCTTTGATAGGGTAGAGTATCTTTTTGCAGGAGAACGATAACTCCAATGCCAACTCCAATCATAACAATAAATAATAAAATGGCTACATGGGCAAATCCTCGTTGGTTCACCTTACTACTATAGCATAGAAATGTGTTTTTAAATCTTTTAGGGTTGCCCATCAGACCTACGGTTTAAAAATTATTTCATAGGAGTATAGTAATAATGTATGTTAATCTACCTCGTTATTGCTTTTGTGTTTATTAGTACATTTTTGCTTGGAAAAGTGTTAGAAAAATTTCGAGTACCCTGGATATTTGCCGCACTTATTCTAGGTTCTGCATTAGCCATATACAATCCAGTATCCATGGTTACTGATTCAGAAGTATTTTCTTTCTTGGCCCAACTCGGAATGTACTTTTTACTTTTTCTTGTTGGGTTAGAGTTAGATGTCAAAGAACTTAAAGATAAAGGAGCCTTTATTTTTAAATCAACGTTTTTTATTATCTTTTTTGAAGGTATCGTCGGATCGATCTTCGTACATTTTGTTTTCAATTATTCTTGGGTCATTTCATTACTTATTTCACTTTCATTTGCTACCGTAGGTGAAGCCATCTTAATCCCGATTCTTGACGAATTTAATCTGGTGAATACGACACTTGGTCAGGCAATTATTGGTATCGGGACGCTTGATGACTTGATAGAAATTTTTACCCTGGTAGCGTCGAGTTTTATTGTGGGTGCTAAGGCTGAAAGTAACCTGACTCCAGTGGTCATCTCACTCGTGTTAATGATTGTGTTGACGTTTTTTCTTACCCGGATGAAAAAAGAGAGCGAAAAATTCAAATTTTTACAAATCGAATCATTATTTATTTTTGTGCTCTTTGTCTTCTTCCTATTCATTGGAGTGGGTTCATTTGCAGAAGCCGCTCCGCTGGGGGCACTTTTTGCGGGTATTTCACTACGCACTTTTCTCCCAGAAGAGCGTTTGTCTTTTATTGAAAGTGAAATCAAGTCACTCACCTATGGATTTTTTGGCCCATTGTTCTTTTTGTGGGTAGGCTTA
>JAGQKX010000070.1 GCA_020429905.1 candidate division WWE3 bacterium | reverse complement strand
CCCCAACAAAAAACACACCTTTAACTACGTGGCACTCGGAGACTCATACACTGTCGGCGAAGCTGTACACCCGCTTGATTCATGGCCGGCACAACTGACCCAATCTCTACTCGACGATGATTTTGACATTAATTTAATTGCCACCATTGCCCAGTCCGGCTGGACAACATTAGATCTTGTCGAGCAAGGACTTCCTCAATTCGAAAAACTAGAACATATTGATCTCGTTACCATTCAAATCGGCACCAACGATTGGGTCAAACAAGTTAACGCCTCCATTTACCGTCAACGATTAGGACAGATAATGGACACAGTATTAGAATCAGTCCCTGAAGCAGCGTCGGTTATTGTCCTTACATTGCCTGATTTTTCGGCCTCGCCTAACGGATATCTGTATGCACACGGCCGCGACATACCCTCAGGAATACAGTCGTTCAATCAAATAATCCAAGAGGAGGCTGGTCAACGAGGTATTTCGATTGTTGACGTATTCACACTTTCTCAAGGTATGCACGAAAACCCCCAACTGGTTGCGGCAGACTCCCTTCACCCCTCAGCAGAAGAATATGCCCTGTGGGTAGAAAAAATCAAACCATCAGTTATCGAGTACATAACCTCGGATCAATAATGACTGTTTGTCGGTTGATCCGCGTATAATAAGAATATGCAGATTTGGGACATCGAGCCTCATCTATTATGTAACTTTCATTTACAGGAGCAGCACGATAATATTCACGCGTTAATTCATCTGTTGTCACAAGACGTCATCTATCCACCGCACCCCGAAGTTAACCGCTGGAAACAAAAATTGTCGCTTCTAAAAGAAATGCATGATCTGACGGCAATTGAACTTTCACGAAGAGGTCGTTCGCACGAATCAAGTATCTACCTGAACCAGATATCCCAAAACGAACATAGTTTTCAAGATATCTTTGTTAGTACAATTGAAGAGCAAATCATCTTGCTTAAGGAATTTTCCTGCCCCTGCTTTACGTAGCATTTACCCTTGGCTGAGCGAAATGAGCTTGACATTCTGCTTACGATCAATAAAATATGTTGGGTTTGCCAGTATTACCTAATTATATGAAACACATTCTTGCGCGCTTTAGTTCTTATTTTATTCACAAATATCGCGTGACTATCCTCTTAATCATCTCGATTTTGGCCTTAGGAACGTACACATATACCACGTTACTCAATCGAGAAGGATTTCCTCCCATTGATGTTCCAATTGTCTTTATCCAGACACCATACTTCGTCAATGATATTGACCAGGTAAATAGTGACGTCACAGAACCCATCGAAAGTATTCTCAAGGATATACCAGAGATAGAGACAACTTCTTCCACGACTACTGCAAATGTATCTATCGTTATTGCTCAACTCCGGCAAGATAGTATCGCTGATGATGAACGAGAGAAAATAGCCAATAAAATGAAGCAGGAATTAACACTTCCAGAAGGAGTCAGTCCACAAGTTCAGACGGTAAATGCAGGATCTATTGACGGTGAAAATGACATGGTCTTTTTTATTACAGATGGCAATGATGTCCTGAAACTCCAGAATACAGCTTCAGAAATAGCACAAAAAGTAAGTGAACTTCCTGAGGTAGGAACGGCTACAATCGTCAAATCAATCGAAACCCAAACTAACCCTATTACTGGAGAAGATATTACCCTTCAAACGTCATTCCGTAAAGTTGGGATTAACGAAAGTGGGTCTCTGCAGTTCCACAACGCAATTGCGGTTGGGGTGAAAAAGAAGGATACTACAATCAGTACCCTTGATCTTTCGGACGCCGTCAGAGAAAAAGTATCTATTGTCACCGAAGATGAAGCGTACAAGAATGTTCACGTTTACTACGGTGGCGATTTTGCCGAAACACTTAAAGAACAAATTTCAAATTTAGAATCTAATGCGCTCAGCGGGCTCATCTCTGTTCTTATCGTATTACTACTCTTCTTAAACTTCCGATCGGCACTATCGACTTCGTTTTTTATCCCGATAGTGATGGCTGCCACCTTTATCTGCCTCTATCTCGTCGGATACTCACTAAATACCATCGTTTTATTTAGTCTTATCCTTATTTTAGGTTTGTTTGTAGACGATGCGATCGTCGTAGTTGAAGCGATAGATTACCAAAAGAAGCATGGTGCCAAGGGAATTGAAGCCGTCCAAAACGCTGTCGCCACCATCGGGATTGCTGACATCTCAGGTACAGTTACAACCGTACTCGTGTTTGCTCCACTGTTGTTTATCACGGGGATTCTAGGTGAATTTATCCGTTTGATCCCGATAACCGTCATAATAGCCCTAATTTTATCAGTCATCGTGGCCCTCTCTATTATTCCATTTATCACGTCAATCTTTTTACTGAACTCAACCATAGAAAAAATTTCGAGTCTCAGACTGTTTTCGATAATTAATTATCCGTTCGATATGTTTTCTAAATTTATCGCTCTGATCGGAAGAATAGTTGCAAAGATTGTTGAACTCTATCTACGATCGAATATCCTAACATTGTTAGTGATTGCTTTTAGCATCGTTGCAATTGGGTATGGAGCAAATTTTGCCGGCAAATTAGATTTCTCAATATTTCCACAACCGAAAGATACTAATGAAATTTCAATGGTGATTAATTATCCACCAGCTTCCACAATCGATGAAGCACAAACCTATACAGAAAATATTGAGACTCAGCTCAAAGTGGCTCAAAATTATATTGAGTCAATTTATTATTTTGAAGGATCAAACAGATCAGCTACGGCACAGATAAATCTGACAGATCTAAATAGTCGGTCAAAAAGTGCTCAGGAGATCATTCAAGATCTTGAAGCAGCAACCAAAAGCATTGACACCGATAATCTAGACGTGACATTTGATTTAATTAGTGCCGGTCCTCCTCCGTCTGAATACCAGTTTTATGCCCAAATATACGACGACGATGAAGAGACACTCCAAGAGGCAGCAAACGAAGTTACTTCATTCCTAAACAATAAAGAGATTTCTGACTCAGTTTATGTTACAGAAGTCGCCCCTATCAGCTTTGATACCATTACACGCCGAGATGGTTCACGGTATATCGAAATAAAAGCAAAAACGTCAGACCCAACAAATACTAATTATGTGCTTACGCTCGAGGACCAAGTTACGACATTTTTTACCGGCGAAAAACTCCGCAGTATGGGATTAGCAGAAGATGCATTGACATTCGATCTAGGCCAGGAAAGCGAAAATCTTGAATCGTTCAACTCTACCATCTTTGCGCTTATTGCCGCTCTAGTGATTATGTATATACTCTTGGTCGTTCAGTTTGATTCATTTTTGTTACCATTGCTCATCCTCATCGCAATCCCGCTCAGTTTTCCAGGGCTTTTTCCGGGATTGTACCTCACCAATAATGCCCTCAGCTTTTTTGTAATGCTCGGCATAACAGGACTAGTCGGCATCGTCGTAAACAATTCGATTATGCTTATTGACTATGCTTCTCAACGAAAAGAGTCAGGAGAAAATGCCCGCGAGGCCATTGCTCATGCAACCCAAGTAAGATTCCGACCCATCATCACCACCTCGACGACTACCATTGCAGGGCTGATTCCTCTAGCGCTAACCGATCCATTTTGGGAACCACTATCCTTTTCGATCATTTTTGGTCTTATTTCAAGTTCAATCTTAGTATTACTTACCCTTCCGGCATATTACATTGTATTTGAAGGAATACGGACGCTGAGAACTTCACTGTGGGCAAAAATCTCTCATTAATTTATTAGTGTTACAATACAGCAAAGACCTGCAGCTATGCCAACCGAAATTTCAACATTCATCAAAAAACATAAGTTAAATACACTTATTATTTTAATCATCCTCGCGTGCCTGGGTATTCTATTAGCCGTGAATAAATATCAGGATTATCAATTGGCACAAATCAGTACATTTGATGAATGTGCACGAGCTGGCTACCCGATTTTAGAATCTTACCCACCACAATGTAAGACACCTGACGGTCGGACCTTTATTGGAATTATTCAGCAACAAGAATGTGCCGAAGATGCCCAGTGCGGCAATGGTTATTACTGTTTGCTCGGTGCATGCGAACCTTTTATCGTCGACACGAGTTGTAACGAAGACGCTGACTGCACACTCATCAATACGAAAAATCGTTACTCCTGCTGTTGGTCTGGACAATGCGACACTATTGACTACACAGAAAATACTTGGATT
>JAGQKX010000006.1 GCA_020429905.1 candidate division WWE3 bacterium | reverse complement strand
TTTTTTGAAAGATCTCCCCGCGTTATATCGTGGGCGATGCTTTCCGAAACAAACATGAATACGATCGAAATGAGGATATATGACCCAAATACATACGTGAGCATTTCTTGTCGATCAAATGTAGAAAATAGCTGTTGGTTGCGATACGCGGCGTCCCACAAAACGTACACCACACCGATGGCAATCAAGTTTCGGACATGACCGAGAACAACGTTTGTCCGATATTCCAACATACTCTGCCACCCCATCTTAAATACCTGCCAGTATTTTTGCATACCCACATTATAAATTAATATTTGGGGATCAGGGACTCAGAGTTGCGATGCTCGCCCCTAGATCCCCAAACCCCTCTACCCCAGCACGCTATGAAGAGGCGCTGCTATATTGCCGAAGCGCGATTTTCCAAACCGTACTGATAATAATCTCAAAAATGACAATCAGTCCAAGCGCTAAAAAAGCTAAGTACGGATCAAGACGATTCAACAACGCTTGCGTCGGTACATACGCAATAAAGGCCATGGGTGTAATGTATAACACAAAGAAGCGCAATTTTTTATCAAACGTATCGATAGGCAATTCTGCCGCGTCAGAAATTCGATCCAAAAACCACGGAATATTCCACGCATTCACGATCCAAAAAGCCGCCAACATGAGCAGGAGAAAAAACTGATAGAGCAATATCTGACCGACCCAAAAATACAAGACCGCCAGCATAATCCCAAACATGGAGATAGTCACTTGATGTGCAATACAATATCCGACCAATAATGCTAATACAATGAACGCCCGTAAAAATTGTGGAATGGTGATCTTATCGATACTCACCCAGTAACGAACTGAAACGGGTTTCAACAGGTAAAAATCCAATCGACCATCCTGGATTTTTCTCGTGAGATCAGCGAGGCTGTTGTAGTAGGTGGCGTGGGCGACTGCCATGCCTAGATAAAAAACGAGCATGAGAATATAAATTTCCGTCGGCGTCCATCCGCCAATCGATGAAACGTTACCCAGAATAATCGCGATCCCCCCCATCCCCAATGCGAACCACAACAGCGCACTCAAAAGATGCACCATCGAGCTGAATCGATATTGGTAGAAATACGCGAGATGGTAATTAATTTTTGCCAGCAGTAATCGATAGTTTCGTTTCATCTGTTATCCTCCAACGGCAGAATATTTTTTGAGCCCATGTGCCCACATGATTTTGAATAAGATAAAAACCGCGAGCGCCCAAAACAGCTGCATCCCGATTCCCCAATACCATTCAGTCATGGTGATCCTATTCAATAACGTATCTAAGGGAAATCCAAACGTATACCGAAACGGCATGAGGCTGTTAATGGTTTTCACTATATCCGGAAGGAGACCATTCGGGATCCACTCTCCACCCAGCAGCGAGAGAAAAATCCAGAACAGCGCATAGAGTGGCCCGGTATCGGTCACCCAAAATGCGATTAACCCCAGACACATCTGAATACCAAAAATAATGAGAATGGAAAAAATAAGACTCGGCACGACCCTGATGAGGATGCCAACATCGGCAGAAAAATCCAGATACTCACGCAAGATAAATGACAACGCGACAAACCCAACGAGCTGTAACAATACCGCGATTGCATGGTGCGCCGCTTCTTCACCCAACCGTCTCGCCCACAGTCCAAGCGGTTTGATAATGTAATTCGAGATGAGGCCTTCTTGGATCTCGCGTTGAACGTCATAGAACGGGTACCACCCGATCAACTGTGCTAATAAATAACTCAACCATGCATAGGTGATGAGTTGATGCTGAGTCATACCGCCGATCAGATCTCCGCTGGCCGGGGTACTGATCAGCCAGAGGACCGCCGCGATCAGCGTACTGACGAATCCTCCTACCATCCAAATCACCATCGCCATCCTGTATTCTGCAACGAGTAAAAACCGCATTCGAAAAAATGCTCGAAAAATCCGCATGATGTGATTGTATGTCAAACGAGATCAAAACAGAAAGTAAACATTTGTGTGTGTATCGGGATATTGATGATATAATCTGCCTATTCTGGCCTGGTCGCCAAGTGGTAAGGCATGGGTCTGCAAAACCCTTACGCGGGGGTTCGATTCCCCCCCAGGCCTCCAAATTTACTCGAAAACAATTGTTGAAACAATCCTATCCAATGACATTTTTTCATAATCCCCATTATTTTCACTTGAAGAATTTGAATAATGTGCAGAAAAAATATATATCACATCGTCTATTTTAAAAAGATATTGTATCTCTTCACGAAATGGAGCGTTAGGATAATTTAGTCGGTAAACTTTCTTAGCACTAATATTAGCAATCTCTGTATCTTCTTCCGTCTTTATTCCTACTTGTTCAAAATCTGAATAGCCTGAATAGTCTTGTATAAAAATATTCCAATTATTTAAATCATCAGCCCTAACTGTAGTCAAATATTCATCTAACGATTTTTCGAATTGGATTGCCTGAATTTCAATATTAGGTCCCTGCCCACCAGCCTCATCAGTATAAAAAATTATGCTATGAGGATCTGAAACGTTTTGATTGTCTACCGTTTTGAAATGTAAGTCGTTAACAGTTAACTTTGTTGGATATTTGAATATTAGATTTAATTTTGGGTTTTCGTAAATCTCCCAATCTGAAATATTTTGGTTGATATTTTCTGTTTGTTCGAAAGTGTAAACACCTGATTCGGAAGTCGGTCGATTTTGAAAAATGACATACGAGGCAGCAAATATAATACCTAATGCGATAGCTAATATTAATAGCATCAAATTCCCTCGCTGATTCATAATGCTATTGTATCAAGGGATTACCCAAAATGCTTTTGCCAATAGGCTTTGAGGGTGCCCGTCTCCAGAAGATGCGCAAAACTATCACGAGATCCTCCTGACAACTCCGCTTTGCCTGATTGAAAATCTTGGCTGAATTGTTCCAGTGGCACCAAACGGATTTCAGAAACCTCTTCATGATTTTTGGTGATATCTCGTTTTTCGATAATACCCGCAAACACTCCCACTACTTCTTGTTCAAATCCATAATCAACCGGAAACGTATCCAGATGTTCTACCTCAATCTGTAATCCAAGTTCTTCTTCAATCTCACGAGTAATCGTCTGTAGATACGTCTGTCCATACGGCACATGTCCGGCCGCGCTCACTGTCCATAATCCCGGCGCGGTGTCTTTTTTTTCACTTCGACGAGTCAGCATGAGATTACCATCGGTGTCGAACAGGTACGCATGCGTCGTTCGGTGCCAGACGGGGTGTTGGCTATTATGACATTCTGCGCGGGTGACCGACCCAATCTCGTTGTCGTCTTTATCCACGCGCCACAATAATTCATTTTGCTTGTCGGTGGTGTTGGGGTTGTAATAATTTTCTGCTGTTTGAACGGTTTTGTTTTTGATTTCCATAGTTAACTACTGGCAGATGAATAGCGTTTGATCAACCGGCTCCATAATTCTATCGTAATTGTCATAAATAAAACAGCCAGGCTTACGGCCAGAACGATAAACCACCCATTGGTTTCTTTAAATAACAGACTGGTGGGAATACTCGCCAAAAAAATGACCGGAAACACAAAATAAAAGGCGAATCGCAGAAGTCCCGTCGAATAAACTGGATGAGGATTCTGTCCGTATTCAAGCAGATCCATGCCTAAATCCGGTAAAAATTTGGCATTGGTAAACACAAATGAGAGGGACGAAAAACCTACCAGCAGTGCATAGCCAATCGTGATTCCACAGATTGTCACTAAGATGCTCCAAAGAATATTCATGAACGAAACCGGTTGATTGATCTGCGACCACCCATATGCCATCAAATAAAATCCCGGAATCATGGAGATAATACTGGCTACATACGGAGACGAAAGTGTGAGATTGAACATCGTGTTGAGTGGTTTGACCAGGATCGTATCGACGTCTCCATTTTTGATTCGCTCCGGCAATAGGCGAAGACGCCACACGTAGAGAATCCCGACGAAAAATTCAAACACCACAATATTGAGTCCAATCAAAAACAATACCTCATGAAATGTCCACCCCGACACCGTACTCACATTGCCAAACACAACTTTGAAATAAAAAATCAGCCAGCCAATATACAATATCTCAACCAGTAACTCGATGAAAAAACTGGTCCGATAAATCATCATGCGGATTAAGCCAAACTTTATGTAATAAAGATAAATGCGTAGATATCGTTTAACCCCCATACGCTCCATACTTGCGTACGCCCATTTGCCAGAGCGCAAACGCAATACTTATCATAATGCCAATCCAGACAGTAATACCCAAAAGATCCATGACCAAGTGATCCGCACCACGATCTCCCAGCATATAACTGAGCGGAATGTAATACATAAACTTAAACGGGAGCAGATGAAAAAGCGCTTGCAACCCAGGGGTCAAAAATTCAAACGGAAAACTCACGCCGCCTAATACGCCAAAAATAATGTCTTTAAAATGTTTAAACGACCACACATCATCAGTCCAAAACGCGAGCCACGTAATCGCTAGATCTAAGAAAAAATGCAAGATGAATCCAGCGAGACAAATCATCAATCCGAGCAAGACACCGCGCATACTTAACAAACTCGCATCAAAAAAACGATCCAGTCCAATAATTAACAAAATGTACAGTGGCAGCACCATCGAGAGCGTAAATATTTTTTCTGCCAGTACCCGCATGAATGATCCAATCCAGAGTTTGTATGGCTTCGTCAGATGAGAAGATAACAACCCATCTTTGATCTCTTTGCCCAGTTCGTTGGAGAGTTGTACTTGGGTAATAATTCCGATAAATGGCACCAAGACATAATAATGGACCGTCTTAATGAGGCTATACCCACCGACAGTTTCTTCTGACTGATAGATCGTCACCCACAACACCAAGATCACTCCCATGCCAATCATCTCTTTGATGATGAGACCGATCAGGTTGGATCGATATTCGAGTGAAGAAGAAAAATAATTTCTGAAGATGCCGAGATATTTTTGCATACCTTTTGTGATTATACGGGTAATCTGCAAAGAACAGGAGACAGACGAATATCTCTAAAGAAAAAAGGGCCGCGCAGATGCGCGGCCCTCACGTTATGGTTCTCCCTGACCGTTGAGTGTTTTTATGGTCAATCCCATGACAAGCATACAACCGAAGATAGTCATCGGAAGCCATACGCCCACTCCTAGCGTTAGACTCATGATGATGTACGCCCCACCAGTGATTCCTTTTCGTACGAGTTCTACAGTCGATAAAACCGTTGCTCGTTCTGACGATGGAATGTGATGATTAATGTGCGCTTTTAACATGCTTCTTCGTCCAATTAAGATCGAATACGGCAACATGGTTCCAACTAATACGATGGGGATGTTTCCGCGAAATATCCCAAACACAATAAGAAAGAAACCAACAGCCGGCATGATCTGAGTCACAACCGCGATCAGTCGAAAACCAAACCGATCTTCGAGGTCGCCAATGACATGCGCCAGAATGATTTCGCTCATGACCCCGGCCGAGACAACATATCCAAACCAAATTGGACTGATAGATAAATCTTCAAGCGCAATCTGGTTGAGCCAAATGATCGTACCGGAGATCGCATGTACCAATGCGAGGTTAAGCCCGAGCAGTCGTACTTTTTTGTTTGACCAAAAAATTTTGACACCTCGAGACAACACATCCCGATACCGCTTGGCTGGATCAATCGTTTGGCTTGAAATCGATGGTTCATGTAGCAAGAGCGCTACCACTGCACTCATGACCAATGCCATCCCCGTTAATACATGCGGAACTGCCAGTCCCCAATGTACTCCAACCCAACTTCCGAGCGGCGAGCCGACTAAGATTCCAAACATACTGACAATGCCATATCGCGAAGAGATCCGTGTGGCTTCCTCGGGTCGGCCTTCTTCCAAAAGCGTGTCGTATAAGATCGATTCATCCGCTCCAGAAACAAGCGCTACTCCCAATGCAATTAACCATTCTCCGATCAAAAACCACGCCAGGTGCGGACCAATCACATAGATCCAAAAACCCAACCCACTGATCAGAAAACCCAACAGTACGGATGCTTTCCGACTGATGTAGTCAGCCACGGCTCCGGTAGGTACTTCCAAAAAAGCCGCCCACCACATAAACCACAGCTGAATCACCGGAATCATGGGTTCAGAAATATGACCCCATTCCGTAAAAAAGGGTATCAATACCCCACCAATAAAGTGCAGACTGCCTAAGAGGCGGACCGCGTAGAGGATACGAATATTTCGGTTTCCCATGTTGTTTCTCCTTTAAAATTAAGTTTTGAATTTGCAACGTTCAGCTCAGAGGCTGATTGTTGCTTAGGAAAGAGGGGTTTCGAGTGAAGGTATTACAGATTGATTTCTATCATAAGCCAAAATCAACTTCCGATTCAGGAGTTGGCCGGTATCACAGACATACCGTTCCACACCAGTGGCGACTGGCATATCTGTGGACTTATTTAATTGGATGAGCATATGTATATGTCTCATAGTATTTGGGAGTATATCATAAAAAGCTACTTATTTCTAAATTTCGACTCACGTTACATATTGCATGGTACGCGTGCCCTGGTGGATAGGGATGGAAAGGAGGGCGGGCTCTGCAACTCCGAGCGCCTCCTTTCCATAATCAATCATATTTAACAAAAAATACTTTTTTATGGGGACCAAGGACGTAATATGCTGATTGCATAATACGTAGATACCGTTAGAGAGGTAGATTTGAGTCCAAGCTTGCTTGGATGGCTTTTTTCAAACAAGTTTGAACTGAATACGTTCTATAGATTACCAACACGCTAAGTACATTAAGTACTTAACGCCCCAAACCCCATAACCCCGCCACGCTTTTAAATCAATTACATGGATAAATTAAACCTACTTGATTATGGAAAGACGATGAACTTAATGGCGATAAGCGCCAAAAAACAAGCGATGACAATTCTAAATTGTCGCTGCGAAATATGATTAACAAAAGATTGCGCTAGTACGGAGCCAAAGAGCGACGCGGGAATAACCAAGATAAGTAGCCATCCCGAATATACTCCAAACCTAATACCCGACGCATAGTATCCCACGACGCGAGTCACGTCGATCAACAACGCAACCGCACCAGCCGTAAATAAATAGGTAGATTTAGGGAGATTAAACAAATTTAAAAAGGTACTCCTAATCGCTCCTCCCAGTCCAAATGCTCCCGCAAAAAACCCAGAAAGCGTACCTCCCAAAACTGCTGTTCCTTCATGCGGTTTAAGCGTAATTTTTGATTTGAAAAAGACAATGAAAACGTACCCAAGCAAGACAAACCCGATGATCCTCGACATGAGGATTGGATCAATATCAACCGTAATCATAGAGCCAATGAAGCTGAATATCATCCCGGGTACTCCAAAAAACAACACCAGTTTCCAATTAATTCCTTCGCGGAATAGTCCCATTTCCCACACATCAACCAACGCATGTACAAAACCTGAAAACAACAAGGTCATGGGGATGGGAAAAAAAATAATGAGCACCGGGATCATAATGGTAGCAGATCCAAATCCGGTGATCGTTCCAATAAATGAGGCCAAAATGGTCAATAGCAGGATCAATACATGTTCCATGATTCAAAACGGTTTAACTGTATTATAACGAATGAAAGTGATTTAGGTACCTTTAAAAAAACGTGGCTTTCTACTTGAACGAGGTGATTTTTGTTTTGTTTCTGAGGACTTTTTCTTGGTGGATTTTTTGGGAGGTTCGGGCATTTCCACCTCCGTTTTTTCCATCACTGATTCACTCGCTTCACTGAGAGATTCAGCGGCCGTATGGAGAGCATTTTTAGCTTCATGGTGAACTTCATCGGCTACCTTGGTAGCGATATCAGAAAAATTCTTACGCCAATCGATCCCTTCTTCGGCAATTTTTTCTTCGAGTTCGTCTAGCTTTTCTCCGACATCTTTGAGCGTGGCTTTTACTTTTTTACGGGTTTTTTTGCCACTTTCTGGCGCCAAAAACAACGTGGCAATCACCCCAGCAGCCGCACCAAGGAAGGCACCCACGACAAACGATTTTTCAGCTGATTCATCTCGGCGATACTCAGTCATCGTCAGCTTCCTCCTCTTCCTCATCGCTGAGATATGATTTTAGAAATGACCGAACTAAACCAAATGTCGCCAACCCCGAAACGACAGGCGTCGAAACCCCCTCTCGGATTTGTGAGGTCAACGTATGAACTTCTTTCATGCTTTCTTTGACATGCTGGGTACCGGCCGTGATATTCCCCATTGCGTCATGCGCATCTTCAAGAATGCCGTTTAATCGTTCAAGACCTTTCTTTAGTTCGCGAAGAATGAAATAAAATTGAATACCGACGAGAACGAGCGTTCCGCCTAGGATCACAATTAAAATCAGTAATAGTATCTGTGTTGTATCAAGCATTTGGGCAGTTATTTCGTCTTTCCCAATAGGCAAAAGGCGCTGAATAATTCACCTTCAAGTGTACCGTTAAACACTTCTTGGGGCAAGATGAAACACTTGGTTACTGGACGCCATCATCAAGATTAACCCTCACTTCGCGCTCAATAATGGTCTCTTTTCCGATGCTGTTATGCGCTGTGACCGTAACGGTATTGATTCCTTCGCTTAACTCAACTGTTATTTGAAACGTGCCATCCTGATTAACCGGAACTTGCTCACCGTTTATGACAATGGAGACATCAGGATCAGTTTTCCCTGAAACATTTACAAAGTTTTTTTGAATCGATATCTGATCGGGCGGGTAATCAACAATCAACACAGGTTTTCCCGCGAATTGCCGAAATTGCCAAAATAAGAATCCAAAGAATAACAATAAGATCGCAATTCCCACGACTGAAGCCACTTTTGTAGGGGTAATGATAAATCCTGCTTTGTTTATCGGTTGAGGAGGAAGCCGTTCTTGTGATGCTTTAAGGTCATACTCGCGCCGAAAAAATGCCAGCGCTTTGTTAAGGTCTAACTTGAGCGCTTGAGCATACGCGCGCACAAATCCTTGCACATATGTTTTACTCGGTAGTTGATCATATTCGCCGTTTTCCAAATGTTCAAGCATACTCGGCCGAATTTTTGTAATTTCAGCAATCTGCTCTAATGTTTTCCGTTGTTTTTGTCGCTCTTCTCGAAGCAATTCTCCGACTGTTTTCATAATGGGAAAGGAGGCAGCATTGTCATCAATGTAGGCAGCTAAATAAACGTCTGGCCAGTTGGACCACCGATATCTGTGGATACCTGCCCCGACTTAATCAAATATTCCTGAACTTTATCTTTATATACGTCTCGAGGATTACTTCCGTCCTTGAGAGAAACCATACCTCTCTCTTCTAATTCATCTAACAGTCGAGCAGCTCGAGCGTACCCAATGCTCAATCGTCGTTGTAGTAGTGAAGCAGACGCACGGTCATGGTTGATAATTTCACGAACAGCATCATCAAATTTATTATCGTCTGGTTCTTCAAAATCTGGCGATCTTCCACTTGCCGAAGCCCCATGCCACTCCGTGCCTACGACTTCTGAGAGAAGACTCGTGTCTCCGTCTTCACCGTCAAGTTCGGCTACTTGAGCCGGTACAACTGGTCTAGCAAATTGTTTCAAATAATCAATCACCGACCGCAACTCAGAATCAGAAACATAGACACCTTGAATACGTCGTGGCTTGGACGCGTCAGGAGGAAGATACAGCATATCACCTTTTCCGATGAGTTTTTCTGCTCCAGAAGAGTCTAAGACCACTCGAGAATCCGTGATTGAGGTTACGTTAAGGGCAATTCGGGTAGGAATGTTCGCTTTGATCAGACCGGTGATTACATCGACCGACGGTCGTTGGGTCGCCAAGACTAGGTGAATTCCCGTCGCTCGGCTCATTTGGGCTAATCGCGTAATTAATCCTTCCGCTTCATTTTTGGCATACGCCATAAGATCGGCCATTTCGTCTACCACGATAACAATGTACGGTAGTTTCGTTGTATCCGTTTTTTCGTTAAACGACGCTAGATCTCGTACACCAGGTATCTGCTGGAATAATTTATAGCGGTGTTCCATTTCGTGTACCGCCCATTTGAATGAATTAACCGCTTTATCAGCATCCACAATAACCGGCCGAAGCAAATGCGGAATTCCATTATATTGCGTTAGCTCTACTCGTTTGGGGTCAATAAACATAAACTGGAGTTCTTCAGGAGTCCGCCGATAGAGCAACGAAACGATCAGGGCATGCAAAAGATACGATTTACCGCTTCCGGTAGCACCCGCTATCAGTACGTGAGGCCATTTGGAAAGATCAGCGGCCACGGTTTCTCCAGATACATTCTGACCTAATGTTACCATCAGGTGTGCTTTTGAATTCTGGACAGGTTCCGACATAAGGGTATTCCTCATAGTAACAAGCGTTGCGGTGTAGTTTGGCACTTCGATACCGACTAATTTCTTTCCTGGAATTGGTGCTTCAATACGCACCGAACCTGTCGGCGCTGCCAAGGCCAACGCTAGATCGTTCTGTAAGGAAGTAATCTTGGTAATTTTGGTTCCCTCAGCTAAGTTAAGAGCATATTGCGTAACAGCAGGACCAAGATTTACTTCTGCCACGCGTGCTTGCACTCCAAAACTATCTAACGTCCGTTCGATGACGGCGGCATTTTTCTCAATATCTCCACGATCAGCGGCGACTTCTTGTTTATCTGACAATAATCCTAAACCAGGTAATTCAAACGGGGGGATATCTGCCGCTTCTGAAGTTGTCCCTTCACCGCTGGCTGTGGTCGAAACAACGTCACTTTTCTTGGCATCATCTTCTACTATTTCAATTTGTACTCTGTCATCGACCGGTTGATTTATCTTATATGTCGATGATTCATCGTCAGATTCAATGTCTGCCGCCACAGCGGCTGCTTCTTCACCTTCTTCACCATTACCTCTTTTCATAAATGAGAAAAGTGTTCGAGATGCGCCCAACATTGGTCTGCCAATCTTTGCTGAGATCTCACCAAGTTCTTCCAACGAGGTATTAAAAATAATAACTAAGCCAATAACTAATAATCCCATCGCCATTAAGAGTGCTCCAAAAACCGAAAACAGATCAATCATCGTCCCCCCAAAATAGTATCCAATAAGCCCTCCTCCGGCTCCTTCCTTAGCCAATTCAATAGAATTCTTGCTGTTAAAGATAAGGTGAAATAACGATGATAAACCAAGCGTTTCGATGAGAAGACCCCAAAAAATACGCGATTGAGCAATTTCCCAACGAATCTTGGTCATGGAAAGCCCAGCGAAAAAGAGCACAAAAGGAACTAATATTACGGATTTACCTGCAACAAGCTGCAAAAAGGTAAAAAGCGAATTTTCGAGATCCATAGCCTGGCCAATAATACTCAACATAGAGAGCATCGAAAAGAGTAACAAGACCAGTGCAACAAGTGATTTTGATGATTTGGGTTTAAGCCCAAGCTCCCAAAAACGTTTCTTTTTTCTTGGCATAGACAATAAATTGGGGTATATCCTAATACCTCAGTAATAGTACTGTTCAAGACTAATTGTACACAAACAAGCCAAATGTGGAAAGAAAAATCCGGACCAATATCGTGACTATGTTACTATACAACCAATGAACATCGACTCAGAAGGCGCATCACTCATTTTGATTGACGGAAACCATGCATTGATGATGCTGCGCGATAACAAAGAAGGTTTGAACTACGCTAATCATTGGTGCCTCAATGGAGGAGCGGTTGAACCAAATGAAACACCCAAAGAAGCCGCTATTCGTGAATTATACGAAGAAACGAATTATCATGCGCGAGAACCCATCTATTTTATGACTGAGGTATATGCTCTTCCAAATGGGAAGGTGATCAAAGCACATCGATTTTTTGAAATATATGATAACCAACAAGAACTTACCTGCCTCGAAGGACAAAAACTATCATTTATTCCTTTTGACGAGTTACTCACCCTTACGACTGTTCCTGGACATGCAGAATCTGCGCAGCGCGCAATTACGCTTGCTCAATTTATTCTCTCAAAAAATAGTTAAGAAGGATTTTTGGTCTTGGAAGCTTCAACCGGATTAATCAAAAAAGCCACAATCATGGGGCGTCGGCCTGTTTCTTTATAGAGGAAATTATTCATTTTCTTCTCTACTTTATCTTTAACTTTGCCCCAATTTTTAACATGTTCACCTTTGATCGATTCAATCACTAATTTTTCCGCTTCTTTGATAAGGTCCCCTGATTCCGCCATATAGACAAACCCTCGACTCACAATATCAACGGTGTTACTGATTTCGCCTTTTTTGCCTTTTTGTAAAACAACCACCACAATGCCGTTTTCAGATAAAATCTGACGATCTCGAAGCACAATATTTCCTACGTCTCCTACTCCAGTACCATCAACAAAAACATCACGTACTTCTACCGCATCACCAACCCAGACGCCCTCTTCGTGGACTTCAAGCGTTTGAGTTTTGTACATTTCAAAAACGTGATCCCGTTGATACCCCATATCTTCAACCATTTCAGCGTATGCACGTTGATGTCGGGGATCACCACCGATAGGCATAAAATATTCAGGTTTAGTAAATCCAACCATCAAACTCAGGTCTCCTCGAGCACCGTGGCCTGAAACATGTAAATTATCTTGAATATCGGAGTACACCACTGATGCACCATTAACAGTCAACCGATCAATCATGGCACCCACTGTATCATATACACCTGGAATCGGGTCAGCGGAAAAAATAACCGTCGCCCGTTCAAGTAGTTCAATATCGCGATGATCTTGGCGCGAAACACGATCCAGTGCCGAACCATCCTGAGCATAACACCCAGCGATAATAAAGGTAACTTCGCTCGGAGGAAGGTTACGGGCATCTCTCGGTTGAATGGTAACTTCCTCAGGAAAATCAATGTAACCTAGCTGATGAGCCACTTTGATATTTTGGTCTATGGAACGCCCAACAAAACATACTTTCCGTCCGTG